>JBKJSU010000259.1:0-3764 GCA_046594415.1 Casimicrobiaceae bacterium
GGCACGGGTACGATCTGCACCAGCGCAGGGTCGTTGGGAATGCGGCTCTTGTACTCCCACGTGGTGACCGCAGGTGCGTCGCCGAATTTGCGGCTCGACGGAAACTGCGGAAAGCGCACGAAGGCAAGCGCGTCCATGTCGTCCATCAGCATTTGCGCCAATACGCCCGGTTCGGCCGGTGCCTGTCCGCGCGTCATCGCCATCAGGCTGCCGAAGATTTCTTCCAGCGAAGCGGCGGGCATGAGGCGCGTCTGGTCGGTACGCAGGTAGTCGAGGGCCAGTTTGGCCTTGCCGATCGATAGCTCCTTGATGGCGATGACCGGAAAGCCGACCCATGCCAGCAGGCCGCTCGACGCGCCGCGCAGCGGCACCGACCACCCCAATGCGCGCAGCGTGTCGACGCTGATGCTCGCGCAGTTCTCGTTGGGGTGGTAGTACTCGAGCTGGTGCCGGTAGAACTGGTTGAACACGCGGTTCAGCGCCGCCTGCACGAGCGCGGCGGCGCATTCGTCGCGCAACACTGCCACCACCATGGTGGTGGGCCGGTACCAGCCCTGGCCGCTGTTGAGATCGGCAAGATAGTTGTCGAGCGGAAGCGCGGCGGCAATGATGCCCTTCTCGCTTTCGACATCGAGCGAGTAGAAATTGTTGACGAGCCAGTTGCCGATGCTGCCGTCGGCCTGCACGCGTCCCGTGACCAGCGCAAAATGCCCGCCTTGCGCTTCGTCGTCGTCGCCCTGCGCGCCGTTGACCATGAAGCCGAGCACCGGCCGGCCCGCCCACTCGGTGCGGGTGGCGTCACGCTGCCACAGCGAGGATGCCTGGTAGGGGCTCTGCGCGCCACCGCGCGGTGCCTCGCGCATCAGCGCGCGCATGGCCTCGGGTTCGGTGGTTGCCGCGGGCAATGTGCGCGCAGGCGGAGCGGCGGGACCAACGCTCCAGCCTTCAGGCCAGAACGTGCGCACGACCAGGCCGTCGGTGCCCGGCGTGCCGCGCACGGTCAGCGCACGATCGCGAAAGAACGCGATGGACGACGCGTCGAAGTAGGAACGATTGAGCGGGATCCTGGCGATCGGCGCAAAGGGCACCGTGCCCTGCGTGGTCGTCAGTACGCGCGGATCGGCGCCGATCGTGGCATGCCGCAGAATCTGCGGCGCCGCGATCCACACCAGTGGCGGGTAGTCGAGGGCCGCGGACGGGGCGCGAACCGCCGCCCATTGGCGCACGTCATCGTAGGCATGCACGCTCGGCGTGAAGGCCGCCGCCGGCAGGCCGGACACCGGTACGGCGATGGTCTCGTCGCGGAAGTACCACAGCGCCTGGCGGATGGTCGGGCAATCGGTGCAGGCGCCGGTCGTGATCCTGAAATTGCGCGCCGGATACAGTCCGAAATCGCCATCGGCGGTGGCGGGTTCGAGGAGGGAGGCAAAGGCGCCGGAGGTGGCGAGCATTAGGGTCAGCGCAACAAGGGGCACGTGTGCCTGTCGCGCCGACGGCACACGGGGCGCGGGCGGCGGCAGGAGCATGCGCCGGATTATGGGGGCGAAGGGCGGCCGCGTCACCGTGCGCGTGCCGGATCCACGCCGATAGGTTCACGCCATGCGCAGGCGCAGCCAGTTGGACAGCACGTCGACCAAAGCCACCAGCGCGATCATCGCGAACAGGACCGTGGCCGCTTCGTGCGTCTGGAAAAGCGAGAGGTGGAAGTACAGCATCTGGCCGAGGCCGCCCGCGCCGACCACGCCGAGGATCGTGGCAGCGCGGATGTTGTTTTCCCAACGGTAAAGCGCATAGCTCGTCAATTGCGGCAGCGCCTGTGGCAGCGTCGAATACCAGAACGCGGCAGCGGGCGCGACGCCGTTGCGACGCAGCGCCTCGTTGGCGTCGGGCGGCACGTTTTCCAGCGACTCCGCGAAGAGCCTTCCCAGCACGCCGGTGGTGTGGAACGCCAACGCCAGCGTGCCGGCAAAGGGGCCGAGCCCGGCGGCCACCACGATCATGGAGGCCCAGACCAGCTCGGGAATCGCACGCGCCACGTTGAGGACGCCGCGCGCGGCAAACTTGGCCGGCCCGCCCCAGCGCCCGGACGCCGGCAAGGCCAGCGCGAGGCCGCCGATCACGGCCAGCAGCGTGCCCAGCACCGAGATAGCCAGTGTTTCCAGTGCGGCCCAACCGGTGCGCGCGAGGAACGGCGCATCCGTCGCGGGCGGCACGAAGCCGCTCGCGAAATCGCCCATCTTGCCGAGGGCCTCGAGGGAGAACAGGCCGGCCCAGTCGCCAGAGAGCGTCGCTACGCAGGCGCCGAGAAACAGCAGGAACGCGAGCGGCGCGACGACGGTGCGGGTGATGCTGCTCATGCGAGCCACCGCCGCAGCGTGCTGCTGACGGTGTCGGCAACGAATACCAGCGCGACGAAGACGAGCAACATCGTCAGCACTTCACCCCCCGCCAGCATTTTCATCGACAGCTCCATTTGCTGGCCGAGGCCGCCGGCGCCGACGAAGCCCATCACGACGGACGCGCGGATCGCGCACTCCCAGCGATAGACGGTGTACGACATGAGCTCGGGCAGGCACACCGGCAGCGTGCCGTACAGAAAGGCCTGGCTGCGCGATGCACCGTTGGCGAGCAAGGCGCGCGTGGCCTGCGTCTCGCCCGACTCCAGAATTTCGATGTAGACCTTGCCCAGCATGCCGCCGTAGGTGAGCGCAATGGCGATGACACCGGCGGTGTCGCCCAGGCCCACTGCGCGCACGAACAACAGCGCCCAGACGATTTCCGGAATCGACCGCAACACGATCAGCAACGAACGGATCGCCACCCGCATGCCGGCGCAGAGCGCGCGGCGTCCTCGATGCCCTTGTAGTTCTCCACCTTGGTGGGCACGAACTTCGTCGCGCGCTGCAGCTTCAGGATCTCCGCGTCCTCCGGCTTGGCCGGATCGAGCGCGAGAAAGGCGGCACGGATCTTGGCGACCAGCGCCGGATCGAGATCGCTGCGCACGGTCCAGTTGTAATCGAAATAGGGCGGTGTCGTGTAGAACACCACCACTTCCTTCGGATCGATCTTCTTGTCCTCCAGCATCTTGTGCCACACCGAGATGTTGAGCGCGCCGGCATCGACCTTGCCGCCGGCGACCTGGAAGGCCGTCGCGTCATGGGCGCCGGAATAGGCCACGCGCATGTCCTTGTCGGGATTGAGTCCCGCCTGCAGCATGAAGGAACGCGGCATCAGGTGACCGGACGTCGACGACACCGAACCGAACGCAAAATTCTTGCCTTTGAGATCGGCAAGGCTCTTGATGCCGCTGCCGGCCTTGGTGATGAATACGGACTTGAATTTCTCGTCCTCGGCGCGCTGTACCAGCGGGATCGCGCCGCCATTGGTTTGATGGTTGGCCTGGACAAAGGTGAAGCCGCCGTACCAGACCATATCGAGCTTCTTCCCGGCGAGGCCCTCGACGGTGGCGGCGTAGTCGGTGACCGGCGTGAATTCCACCTTGGCGCCTGTCTTTGCTTCGAGATATTTGCCCAGCGGGGCGAACTTGCGCTGCAGTTCGGTGGGCGCTTCGTCGGGGATGGCCGATACCTTGAGCACGGTCTGGGCCGAGGCGAGCGCGCTGAGGCCGAGGACGGTTCCGATCAGGAATGCCCACTGCGCGCCGCGCAACGTGCGCGAATCGGTTGACTTCGACATGGACAGGCTCCTTGGATGGGGGTGGTGCGCCGCGCACGCCGGGACGGACGCGCGCTATGATCGCGGCC
>JBKJSU010000406.1:0-7582 GCA_046594415.1 Casimicrobiaceae bacterium
GACCCCATGCCACAGGATCGCCATGGGCAACCGGTACCCGCGGCGATAATCGCCGACGTACCCGGTGTGTGCCCCGACGAACAGGAATTGCTGCAGTTCCGCCGCATTGGGGGCGCCGCCGAACAGCATTGCGCCGACGCTGTGCCCGACCCCCGTCGTTCCGGCCTTCGGGAAGCGGCGCCGCAACTCGGCAATGGCGCCGCCGCAATCACATTCCGCCCAGTCTTCAAGCACGGCCTTGAACCCGCGCATCCGCGCGGGCCGGGAGCGACCGATGCCGCGATAGTCGTAGGTAAGCACCGCAACGCCATGCTCGGCGAGGTACCGCGCAAAGCGGGCATAGTGGGTGGCCGGAATGCCCCCGCCGCCATTGATGACGACCGCCTGGGTGGCCGCCGCTCCCGCGGCAGGCAGGAACAACACGCCGCCCAACTCGACGCCGTCGAGGGCGGCAAACCGCAGCAACACTTCGGACGCGAGGGGACCGGGTGGGGGCACGATACCGGTTGCCTAGCAAAAACAAGGATCTATACGATACACCCCATCCGGCGTCGAGGGGGCCCCGCGTGCCATCTTCAGCGTTTTGGCAGCCTCTTCAGCCGGTAACCGTCCGGCTGGTCTTCCATTTCCCAGCCCACGGTGGCCAATTCCCCGCGCAGGCGGTCGGCGTCGGCCCATTGCCTGGCCTGACGAGCCTCGACCCGGGCGGCCGCCAACGCCAGCACGTCCTCCGGCGCAGCGTCGACCTGCGGGACCCACGCGGCGAGACCGAGGCCCAGCACCGCGTCGAAGCGTGCCAGCGTCGCCCGCTTGACCGCAGGTGGCAGGCCGCCGCGCAGGACGTCCCACACCACCGCCAGTCCGCGCGGCACGTTGAGGTCGTCGTTGATCTCGGCCGTGAAGCGCGCCATGGCGTCGGCGTCGGGCGCGACTCCCGGTTCGTCCGGCAGGGCGTGCAAGCCGCTGCGCAGGCGTTGGAGCGCGGTGGCGGCCGCGTCCATCGCGTCCCACGAAAAGCTCATCTGCGTCCGGTAGTGCGCGGTGAGGCACAGGTAGCGGTACACCAGCGGATCGTAGCCGCGCTCCAGCAGCGACTGCACGCGCAGGAATTCGCCGGCCGACTTGGCCATCTTCGAGTCGTTGAGCAGCAGGAAGTAACCGTGCAGCCAGAAATTGGCGAGCCGGGTGCCGACCCGCGCTTGCGTCTGCGCGATTTCGTTGGTGTGATGGACGGGGATGTGATCCTCGCCGCCGCAGTGGATGTCGAAATAGTTGCCGAGGTACTTCTGCGCCATCGCTGAGCATTCGATGTGCCAGCCGGGAAAGCCGCGCCCCCACGGGCTGTCCCACTCCATCTGGCGAATTTCGCCGGGCGGGGAAAATTTCCACAACGCAAAATCGGTGGCGCTGCGCTTTTCGCCGACCTCGATGCGCTTGCCGGCCTCCTGGCCGTGGATGTCGAGCCGCGCGAGGTAACCGTAGTCGGGCTGCTTGGCGGTATCGAAATACACGCCATCAGAGGTGACGTAGGCGAAGCCGTTCTTCTCGATGTCGGCGATGAATGCGATCTGCTCGCGGATGTGGTCGGTGGCCTTGCAGAGGATGGTGGCGTTCTCGATGTTGAGCAGCGCCAGGTTGGCAATGAAGTCGTCGGTATAGAGCCGCGCGATTTCCCACGCCGTCTTGCCGGTGCGGCGGGCGCCCTTCTCCATCTTGTCCTCGCCGGTGTCGGCGTCCGACGTGAGGTGCCCCACATCGGTGATGTTCATCACGTGCTTCACCTGATACCCGTTCCAGCGCAGCACGCGCTTCAACACGTCCTCGAACAGGAACGTGCGGAAGTTGCCGATGTGCTGGTAGTCGTACACGGTGGGGCCGCAGGTATAGAGGCCCACCGGACCGGTGGGGGCCACCGGCTCGAACGGGCGCAACGTGCGCATGAAGTTGTCGTAGAGCGTGAGCGAAGCGGACATCGGTGGATTCCTTGCCGAAACTAAAAAGCCGCCGGGTACGACACCGGCGGCTTGGCGGATCGTGACGGGGTTGTCACGCGCGCGGGCACCGCCCGCATACTTCGGACAGACAACAACACACGCACCGCAGAATGAGAGCCATGCCTTGGATGGTATGTCAGCCACGTCCGACCGGCAAGGCCGGCACCCGTGCCCGCAGGGTAGAATTCGCCGCGCGCACCCGCAATCGCGCCTCCTCCCCTGCCCATGCTCGCCTCCCTTCCCCGCAGCGCCTGGTGGCTGCTCGCGCTCGCTGCCGCGCTGATCTGGTTCGCGGGGCTCGACACCCGGCGCCTGCAGCATCCGGACGAAGGCCGCTACGCTGAGATCGCGCGCGAGATGGCCGCCAGCGGCGACTTCGTCACGCCGCGGCTCAACGACCTCAAGTACTTCGAGAAGCCGCCGCTGCAATACTGGGCCGGCGCGCTCACCTTCAAGGCCTTCGGCGTCTCCGAATGGACCGCGCGCCTGCCCGCGGCGCTGGCGGGCTTTCTCGCGGTGCTGGTGGTCGGCTGGACCGGCGCGCGGCTGGCGGGACCCACCACCGGCGCCTACGCGGCGCTCGCGCTGCTGGGCTGCGTGTGGCACGCGGGGCTGGCGCATTTCCTCACGCTCGATGCCGTGCTCGGATTCTGGCTGGCGCTGGCGTTGTGCGCATTTCTGCTGGCCCAGCGCGACGGCCTGCCGACCTCGTCGGTGCGGCGATGGATGTGGCTTGCCTATGCCGCCGCCGCAGGCGCCACGCTCAGCAAGGGCCTCATCGCGCTGGTGATCCCCGGCGCCACACTGGTGCTGTATTCGCTCGTCACGCGCGATGGCGGCCCGTGGCGGCGGCTGCATGCCGGTTCAGGCACGTTGCTATATCTCGCCCTGACCGCGCCGTGGTTCGTGCTGGTCGCGCGCGCCAATCCGGAATTCCTGCACTTCTTCTTCATCCATGAACACGTCGACCGCTTCCTCGGCGAATCGCACAACCGCACCGGCGATTGGTGGTACTTCGTGCCGTGGTTCGTGCTCGGCATCGTGCCGTGGCTGCTGGTCTGGCTGGTGACGCTGCCGCGCAGCTGGCGCGACGCCGCGGTGGCGGCCAATGGTTTTGCGTGGGCGCGATTCTGCATCGTGTGGGCCGCGTTCATCTTCGTGTTCTTCAGCCTGTCGGGGTCGAAGCTGCCCTCGTACATTCTGCCGCTGTTCCCGGCGCTGGCGCTGGTGATGGGCTACGAGATGACGCGGCTATCCGCCCGCGCGCTGGCGTGGATCGCGCTGCCGCTGGCGGTGGGCGCCTCGCTGCTGTTCGTGGCCTGGCTGGTCGCCTACCCGCGCCTGGTGGCCACGCTGGCGGATGCGATCACGCCCGCCGCGATCTATGAGGAATTCGGGCCGTGGATCGGCGCCACCTTCGCGGTGTTCGCCGCGGGCGGCACACTGGCATTCGTGCACTTCCGGCGCGGGACCGCGCCCGCGAAGACCTGGGGCATCGCCGCGCTGGCGCTCAGCACGCTGCTGGCGCTACAACTCGCGTTCGTCGGGCAGGACTCATTCCGCATCGTGCGCTCGTCGTGGGACCTGCTGGCGGCCGCGCAGCGCGCGGGCGGTGGCACGTTCGATCCCGCGGTCCCGGTGTTCCAGGTCCACAACTACGACCAGACGCTGCCCTTCTACCTGCAGCGGCCCACGCCGCTCGTGGCCTACCGTGACGAAATGGCGCTTGGACTCGACGCCGAGCCGCACAAGGGCTTCAACGAAGCGGAGTGGCTGGTGGTGTGGCAGGCGGCACCCCAGGCCTATGCAATGATGTCCCGCGCCGCTGCCGCGGAACTTGCCGCCAAGGGCGTACCGATGCGGGTGCTGGCAACCGATCCGCGCCGCGTCTTCGTGGCCCGCCGTTGATCTTCGATACCATAGCGCCATGACCGCGACCGCTTTCGCCTTCCTTTTGACCGGCGTGCTGCTCAACGCAGGCGCGCAATTGCTGCTCAAGGCCGGCACCAATGTGCTGGGCGTGATCACGCTCACCCGCGAGAACTGGTTCGAGACGTTCTGGCGCATGGGCACGCAGGGCTTCTTCGTGGCCGGCGTCGCCTTCTACATGGTGAGCCTGGTCGTCTGGATCCTGGGCCTGTCGCGCGTGCCGGTATCGGTGGCGTACCCGATGCTGTCCCTCGGCTACATCATCAACGCGGTGGCCGCGCACTACCTCTTCGGCGAGGCCGTGTCGGTCACCCGCTGGCTCGGCATCGGCTTCATCATCCTCGGTGTCTGGCTGGTTGCCCGCACCTGACCTCTGCCGCCGTCATGACGACCTCCGCCTACCTGCCCTTTGCGCGACCCACGATGGACGAAGCCACGGTGGCGGATGTCGGCGCGGTGCTGCGCTCCGGCTGGCTGACCAGCGGCCCCAGGGTCAAGGACTTCGAGGCGGCGCTGTCGGCGTACGTGGGCGGCCGCACGGTCCGCGTGGTGTCGTCCGCCACGGCCGCGCTGGAAATCGCGCTGCAGGTGGCCGGCATCGGCCCCGGCGACGAGGTGATCACGGCGGCGATGACGTTCTTTGCCGCGCCCAACATGATCCTGAAGGTCGGTGCCACGCCGGTGTTCGTCGATGTCGATCCCACCACGCGCAACATCGACCTCGACGCCGTCGCCGCGCGCATCGGCCATCGCACCAAGGCGATCATGCCCACGCATTTCGCGGGCCTGCCCTGCGCCATGGACGGGCTCTACGCACTGGCGGCGAAGCACAAATTACGCGTGATTGAAGACGCGGCGCTGGCCATCGGCTCGTCGTGGCGCGGCCGCGCGATCGGCAGCTTCGGCGACCTCGTCGTGTTCAGCTTTCATCCGAACAAGAACATCACGACGATCGAAGGCGGCGCGCTGGTCGTCAACACTGCGCACGAAGCCGCAGAGGTGGAGGTGCTGCGCTTCCATGGCATCCGCAAGTTTCCCGACGGCACCCGCGACGTCACGGTGGCCGGCGGCAAGTTCAACCTGCCCGACGTCAATGCCGCAGTGGGACTGCACCAACTGGCCCAGCTGCCCGCGTTCAACGCGCGACGACGGGCGCTGGTGGCGCGCTATTTCGAGCGCTTCCGCACCGACCCTGCGTGCGAACTGCCGCACCCGGGCTACGCGGGTGACGAAGCCGGGCACAGCTGGAACATGTTCGCGCCGCTGCTGCCGCTGGCGCAGCTCACGATCTCGCGGCAGGTGTTGCGCGCCGAACTTGAGCAGCGCGGCATCGGCACCGGCATGTCCTACGAGGCGGCGCATCTAGCCACCGCCTACCGGCACCTCGGCTATCATCGCGGCGACCTGCCCAACACCGAGCATATCGCCGACACTACCGTGACGCTGCCGCTCTTCCCGACCATGACCGACGCCGATGTCGACCGCGTATGCGCCGCATGCGCCGACGTGCTGGCCGCGCACCGCCGCTGACCCGCGATGACCACGCCCGAGCTTTCCGTCGTCATCCCGGTCTACAACGAAGCCGATGGCCTGGCCGCGCTGTTCGCGCGCCTGTATCCGGCGCTCGATGCAATGCGCATTCCCTACGAGATCATCTTCGTCAACGACGGCAGCCGCGACACGTCGGCCGCCGTGCTGAAGGACCAATTCGCGGCCCGTCCTGATGTCACGCGAGTCGTGCTGTTCAACGCCAACTACGGCCAGCACACGGCGATCATCGCCGGTTTCGAGCGCGTGCGGGGCCAGCGCGTGGTCACGCTGGATGCCGACCTGCAGAATCCGCCCGAGGAAATTGCCGCGCTGCTGCAGGCGATGGATGAAGGCCACGACTACGTGGGCGGCGTGCGCCGCACGCGCGAGGATGCCTGGTGGCGGCGCGCGGCATCGCGCGCAATGAACGGCCTGCGCGAGCGCATCACGCACATCAAGATGACTGACCAGGGCTGCATGCTGCGCGCCTACAGCCGGGGAATCGTCGACGCGGTGGCGGCCAGCCGCGAAGTCAGCATCTACATCCCGGCGCTGGCCTATACGTACGCGCACAATCCAGCGGAAGTGGAGGTCGCGCACGAGGAACGCACCGCGGGCGAATCGAAGTATTCGCTCTACCAGCTCATTCGCCTCAATTTCGACCTCGTCACCGGCTTTTCGCTGATGCCGCTGCAGTTGTTCTCGCTGTTCGGCATGTTCGTCGCCGCCATGTCCGTGCTGATGTATGTGGTGGTCATCGTCCGGCGCGCCGTGGCCGGCGATTTCATCGGCGGCATCACCGCGCTGTGGGACCGCGACATCCTGCAGTTCTTCCTGATCGGTATCGTCCTGTTCGGCGTGGGGCTGGTGGGCGAATACGTCGGCCGGATCCACATGCAGGTACGCGAGCGGCCGCGCTATACGATCCAGGCAATCCTGGAAGCGCATCCCGACGCGACGCCGGTACCGCACCCACAGCGCTCCCAACCGGGACTGCCTCGCGGCTGACGCACCCGATGGCGCGTGCCTCCGCGGTTGTCTTTGCCTACTCCAATGTCGGCGCCCGGTGCCTGCGCGTGCTGCGTGCGCATGACGTGGACGTCAAACTGGTGGTGACGCACGCGGACAATCCCCGTGAGGCGCTGTGGTTCGAGCGCGTGGCCAATGTCGCCGCCGGCCTCGACATCCCGGTGGTGATGCCGGCCGACCCCAACACGCCCGAGTTCATCGCGGAGATTGCCGCGCTCCAGCCCGATTTCATCTTCAGTTTCTACTACCGGCAGATGCTGTCGACCGCGCTGCTGGCGCTCGCGCCGCGCGGCGCGTTCAACATGCACGGCTCGTTGCTGCCGAAGTTCCGCGGTCGCGCGCCCGTGAACTGGGCGGTGCTGCACGGCGCACGCGAGACCGGCGCCACACTGCACGTGATGGCCGCCAAGCCCGACGCCGGCGACATCGTCGACCAGACGGCCGTGCCGATCCTGCCCGACGATACGGCGCGCGAGGTGTTCGACAAGGTGTGCGTGGCTGCGGAAATCACGCTGGATCGCGTGCTGCCGGCGTTGCTCGCGGGCACGGCGCCGCGTATCGCAATGGACTTGAAGGCCGGTAGTTATTACGGTGCGCGCAAGCCTGAGGATGGCCGGATCGACTGGAAGCAGGATGCGCAGCGCATCCACAACCTCGTGCGTGCCGTGGCGCCACCCTACCCCGGCGCCACCACGACGCTCGGCATGCATCCCGCGCGCCTGCTGCGCACCCGGATCGTGACCGCGTCCGGGCCGGCAACCACGCCCACGTTGACGACCCGCGACGGAGAATTCTTCGCGCACTGCGGCGGTGGCGGCGTGCTGCGCATCGTCGACCTCGAACTGGATGGCCGCCTGGTGAGCGCCGACTCGATGGTCCGGGTGCTGGGCAGCGGAGATCTTGCACTGGGCGACGCCTGACCGACAGGTTCCGCATGGCAGGGCATTGACGTAAAATGACTGGTTACCCAGCGAGCCCCCATTCATGAAACGTGTCCTGATCCTCGGCGTCAACGGCTTCATCGGCCACCATCTGTCCAAGAAGATCCTCGCGGACACGGATTGGCACATCCATGGCATGGACATGCAGTCCGACCGGCT
>JBKJSU010000476.1:0-2641 GCA_046594415.1 Casimicrobiaceae bacterium
TCTCGATCACGACATCCACGAAACCCATCGCCAGCTGCGTATAGCAATAGCAGTCGCCGCCGTAGCGCAGGAACCGCGCCGGATCGGCCACGGCCCGCAACGACGCCTGCTCCACCGGCGTGCGGAACTGGCGCGGATCGGTGGTGGTGACGATCGCGTCCTCGATGCGGGCGCAGGCGCGCGTGCGCAGCGTGCGCCGCTCGGTGCCTCGCCGCCACTGCGCGGTGCCGCCGGCCACGCCAACAAAGGTTTCGCCGACAAAGGGCTGGTGCGTGACGCCGACCACCGGCGCCGTGCCGTCGTGCAGCGCAATCAGGATCGCCCAGTGATGTTGGCCGAGGATGAAACTCTTGGTGCCGTCGATGGGATCGATCACCCATGTCAGCGGCGAGGTGCCCGTTTCGCGCCCATGTTCCTCGCCGTGAATGCCGTGCGTGGGATACGTGGCCTTGATCGCGGCGCGAATCACATCCTCCGCGGCGCGATCGGCCACGGTGACCGGGTCGTAACCCATGAAGTTGCGCTTGTCCTCGATCGCGATCACCGCACGAAAGTGCGGCAGGATCACCGCGCCCGCGGCATCCGCCATCCGACACGCAAACTCGGCGTAACCGGCGGCTTCGGCGGGCGTCATCGCAGCGACACGCCGGCGGCGATCAAGCCGGCCTCCCGGCCGCGGCCGTGACGATCGCGCGCTCGGCTTCCGCGCCAAGCACGGCCTTCCATGCGCCGTTATTGTCGCGGTGCGCCAGCCACGCCGCGGTGGCGGCAACCGTGTCCGCAAGCGGCCGCGTTCCCAGCCCAGCGGCAATGGCGCGGCGGGTGTCCACCAACGCGAAGCCGAGACTGTGGGGGATCGTGGAGGGCAGCCACATTGGCAGGCCGGTCCACGGCTCGACCTTGTGCTCGAGTAGCACGGCCTCGTCGACCCACAGCGCGCGCGGCGCTGTCGCGCCGCCTTCCTTCGCGGCCGCGTCGACCAGGTCGCCGAACGTCCATTTCCGCGCCGGGCTGCAGGCGTTGTACGTGCCTTCGGCGCCGTCCTCGACGAGCTTCACCATCCACTCGCCCAGGTCGCGCACGTCGATGATCTGGAACCAGGCCGCGGGCGGTACGGGCAGCACGGCATCCGGTCCCCGGTCGCCCAGCAAGTCCGGATGCGCGAAGCGTGCCACCCAGTAGCCGAAGCGATCGGTGGGGTCGTGCGGCCCCACGATCAATCCCGGCCGCACGATCACCGCGCGCTTGCCGCAGGCGTTGCGCACCACTTCCTCGCACGCCGCCTTGAGCGGTCCGTAGTGGGTCGTGATCTCTTCGGTGGCCGGATCGTCCAGCACGCCCACCGGAGCGTTCTCGTCCATGCCCGGCTGGCTCATCTCGGGATACACCGAGATCGACGAGACGAAGAGATAACGTCCCACGCGCTCGCGCAGCGTTTGCGCCGACGCGCCGACGAGGCGCGGCACATAGCCGCAGGTATCGATCACCGCATCCCACGACCCCGTATCGAGCGCCGCCAGCCCCGGCGCCACCGCGGGGTCGCGGTCACCGACCAGCATGGTGACCGCCGCACCCCAGTGATTGGGCTGCTTGCCGCGCGTGAACAGCGTGACCTGGTGGCCACGCGCCAAGGCCGCGTCGACCGTCGCGCGACCAAGGAAGCGGGTACCGCCAAGCAACAGGAGTTTCATCCGCGCATTGTGCCGCATCCGGCCCGCATTGAAATCAGCGCCGCGATGCGCCGACGATGTCCACGCCGCTCAGCTTTTCCTGCGCCTCGATCAACGACGCCACGTACTTGTCGCCGAAGCCCATCAGGTTGGCATTGACGAGGCTCTGGTGCACCGCCTCGCCCACGATCGCGGACACCGGCAGCGACTCGGCGAAGTGCGTGTAGTACCGCAGGTCCTTCATCGCGTTGACCAGCGTGAACTTAAGCCCCGTCAGGTCGCCGTCGTTCTCCAGCATCTTGCCCACCATCATCTGGAAGATGCCGGAATTGACGGCCCCCGCCGAGATCACCTGGTGCAGCTTCCTGATCGACAACCCCGACTTCGCCGCGGCAGCGAGCGCTTCCGCGGTGGCCGTGGCAATGGCCTGCGCGATGAAGTTGTTGATGAGCTTCAGCACGAGGCCATGGCCGGCCGGGCCCGCGTGAATGATGTTCTCGCAGAACGCGGCGAGCACCGGCTGCAGTTCGGCAAACGTGGCGTCGTCGGCGCCGACCATGATGTTGAGCTTGCCGAGCTCGGCTTCCACCGGCGTGCGGGCCAGCGGCGCGTCGACGAAGCGCACACCTTTCGCGGCAAGTTCCTCGCGCATCTTGGCCGTGGTGGCGGGCTCGCTGGTGGACGTGTCGACGACGATGAGCCCCTTGCGCGCCACACCGGCGATGCCGTCCTTGCCGTTGATGATTTCCTCCACCTGCGGCGCGCCGGTCACGCACAGGAACACGATGTCCGCATGGGTCGCGACCTCGGCGTTGGTCTTCACCTCCTTGGCGCCCGCCGCCAGCAGGTCCTCGAGCGGCTTGCGGTTGCGGTTCACGCGCACCGCCAGCGGATACCCTTTGGTGACGAGATTCTTCGCGATGCCGTGGCCCATCAGGCCGATACCGATGAAACCGATGCGGGGCTTGCTC
>JBKJSU010000449.1:0-6851 GCA_046594415.1 Casimicrobiaceae bacterium
GCCGCGCTCCTGACCCCGCGTGAGCGCGAAGTGATGCAACTCGTGGCCGCCGGGAACACGAGCAAGATGACGGGTCGCCTGCTCGGGACAAGCCATCGTACCGTCGAAATCCATCGCGCCCGGATCATGGAAAAAATGCAGGCCGCCTCGCTTGCCGACCTCGTGCGCATGGCAATGGCCGTGGAGTGGAACGAACGCGGGCCATGATCGGAGTTCCGTAACAGGTAGGTATTCGCCCGGATTACGCGCATTGCGGCAAATCGATAGGATTTGCTCAAATGCCCGATCCAACCTCACGGAGCCAATTCGAACGTACGTTGCAGGCCGCCGTCGCGCGCGTCCTCTTGTCACGCCGCAACGACTCCCCGCAAGCGATAAGACTGCACAGCTTTTTCATTGCCGCCAATACCGCAGCGCTGGTGATCGGTTTGATGTTCGCCTGCTTCACGGTCGGGACGTTGTCGCGCGACAGCTTCATTCAAGTCACCGCAGCCGTGCTCGCTGCCGTGATCGGGTTCTACATCGTGTTCCGCACCGGTCTCAATCGCGCTGCGGCCGATTCCAGCCTCACGCTGCCGCAAACGGTCGTTGCCTCGTTGATCGTCCTTTACGCGGCCTATTCGGCAGGGCCTGCCGGCGCGGGCGTGTTTCCGATCGTCCTCGTCATGATCTTTCTGTTTGGCGTGTTGCGGCTGCGAACGAAGGCACTGGTCCGCTTGGCACTGTTCATCCTGGCCGGCGATGCCTTCGCTATCGCGCTGCGGTGGCACTTTCAGCCACAGCCGTCGGATCTGCACGTCCAACTCCTGCAGTGGGTAACGCTCGCCGTGACGCTGCCGTGGTTTGCGCTGATGGGCGGCTACATCAGCGGATTGCGCGAACAGCTCAGCAAGAGCAACGCGCTTCAGCAAAACCAATTGCAGGCGATTCGCGTCAGCGAATCGCGCCTGTCGGAAGCCCAACGCATTGCCGGACTCGGAAGCTGGACGTTCGATCCCGCGCGCAAGGTCGTTTATTGGTCACCGGAAACCTATCGCATCTTTGGCATGGACCCGGTCCAACCCATTCCAGTCGGCGCCAAGTTTCTGCAGATCGTCCACCCCGACGATCGCCAGCACTACCGTGAATTGCTGGCGCCGGCGCGGGACGAAGGACGCCGCTTCGACAGCCAATACCGGATCGTGCTGTCGGGCGGCGAAATACGCTGGCTGCATGTCGTGGGCGAGCCCGTTGTCGACGAGGCGGGACGCACGACGTTGCTGCGTGGCACGGTCACGGATATCACCGCCCGCAAGGCCCATGAGGCGGCACTCGTGCAGGCGCGGGACGGGGCCGCCACGGCACAGGCAACCCTCATCGACGCCATCGAGGGTCTCCCGGAAGCCTTCGCGCTTTTCGATGCCGATGACCACCTGGTCCTTTCTAACGCCAGGTATGCGCGGATGTTCACCGACTTCGAACGCTTCGACGACATCGCGGGGATGAGCTTCGAGGATCTGGTACGCGGTTCTCTGGCGAAAGGAGAGGTGATCCCGCCGGAGTTCGCGAACGATGTCGAAGGCTGGGTGGCGGATCGCGTCTGGCATCACCGCCACCCCCTGCCCGAAACCCGCGAACTGGAACTGGGAGGCGAGCGCTGGCTGCAGGTCACCGAACGGCGCACGAGCGCCGGTGGCATCGTCGGCGTGCGCAGTGACATCACCGAACGCAAACAAATCACGCAGCGGCAGGCGATGGAGCATGCGGTTACCCGGCTGATGGCGGACTCCAAGACCATCAGCGAAACCATGCCGCAGGTCATTCAGACCATCTGCGAAACCCTCGGATGGGATTGCGGGGCGCGCTGGCATGAGGACCAACAGGACCATATGCTTCGTTGCCTCGAGTCGTGGAGCATCGCCGCGCGCGAAGTCAGCGAATTCTGCGAATTCAGTCGCCGACAATGTTTCCCGCAGACATCAGGAGGACTGCTCCGGCGCGTCTGGGCGACGGGCCGACCGGTCTGGATCGCCGATGTATCCCGCGAGCCCGGTTTCCTGCGGGCCCCCGCTGCAGCGCGAGCGGGTCTGCACGGAGCGTTTGCGTTTCCGATCAGGATCGGGCCGGAACTCGTCGGCGTCGTCGAGTTCTTCATTCGCAACGTAAGGCAACCCGATCCCGCGTTGCTGCGAGTCCTCGACTCCATCGGTCTGCAGATCGGCCAGTTGATCGCGCGCAAGAGCGCGGAAGAACAGCTCAAGCAGATGGCCCACTACGATTTCCTTACCGGACTTCCCAATCGAAGCCTGTTCAACGAACTCCTGGCCCGTGCCTTCGCCAAAGCCGAACGCCATCGGACGCACGTGGCGGTCCTGTTCGTGGACCTCGACGGATTCAAACGAATCAACGACACCTTCGGGCACGACGCCGGCGATCATCTGCTGGCGACCTTTACGCAGCGCCTCAGGAAATGTCTGCGCAAGTCGGATACGCTGGGGCGCCGCCGAGGACCGGCCACCGCAGCGCGCCTCGGCGGAGACGAATTCGTCGTAATGGTGGATGACGTTGCCGACCCTTCGGAGGTCACGGCAGTGGCGCAAAGAATCGGCGCGGCTGCCGCGGCGCCATTCGATGTCGCGGGTGCCGTGGGCCGCGTAACCGCCAGCATTGGCATAGCGTTGTATCCGCAGGATGGCCGCGACGTCGACGAACTCATCAAGGCCGCCGACAGCGCGATGTACGAAGCGAAACAGTCTGGAAAAAATATATTCCAGTTTTTTCGAGGGGGGCGAAACAGCCGCCAAGTCTCCGGGCGTAGTGCCCGGCACGTAGTCCGGATTTGCCCTGGCGGCGGCAAAGCGTAACCGGGGATCCTAGCCCGGGCCGCTGCCGGAGTCGCCCGTATCGCCGGGTGTGGGCCGCACCGTTGTCGTCAGGTGTTCCCCGCCCTTGCCGGAGTTGCTCGATTCGCTCTCGACGCCTGGGTGCAGCAGCACGCCGGCCAGCGTCGCGAACCACATCGCATTCGCCGGCATGTGCAGCGAAAAGTCGAAAAGACCGTGCAGCATCATTGGCAGCAGCCCGACACCGGCGGCGATCTGCAGCAACGTGAAACTGCGCCGACCGTCGCGACGCAGCAACCTCCGCATCCGCATGACGTAGGTAACGAGCAGCAGCGCCACGATGACGGCTGCCGCTAAGCCGACCTCCATCAACAGTTGCAGGTAATCGTTGTGCGCGTAGTCGATATAACCGCCAAAGACTCCGCTCTGGAAACGCGGAAAGACACTGGCGAAGGTCGAGAGCCCGCTGCCGAACGGCAGGAATTCGATCGCCGCGCGTAGCGTGGCTGCGTAGAGCGCGAACCGTCCCTCTCCGGCAAGCCGGAGCTGCCCGGGTTCGAACTTCTCGAGGATCGGTGCCAGCCCGATCACCGCCGCCAGCGCGATCCCGACGACTACAAGCGCGCCGACGATCAGGTTCGCATGCTTCTGGCCGGCGCGCGCCCGCACCAGCAGGATCGACGAAAGCGCAAGACCGACGAGTGCGGTCGCAATGCCCGCGCGCGAGTAGGTGAAGAATAGGCAAAGGAGGATCAGCACCGCCGAGGCGAACACCAGCACGCGCTGCGCCACGAGGTTCGCGTCCGATCCGTATCGCCCCTGGCTCTCATGCCTGCGTTGCCGGATGTTGAACACCAGCAATCCCACGATCACCGGCAACATCATCGCCAGCATGGCGGCAAAGTGGTTGCGGTTGACGAACGTGCCAGTCGCCGTGCCGAACGCCTGGGTGTTGTGCAGGTAAAAGATCGAATCACCGCCCGCACCGATCTGCAACAGTCCCAGCAGCCCCTGCAGGCCGGTGAAGACCGCCATCGTCGACAACAGTCGCACGACCTGCACCGTCGTGAACAACCGCACGGCGAGAAAGCAGGCGAGCGACGGAAGCAGCGCGAGCCAGCCATATTCGGTCGCGGCCGGGACGACCGAGATTGCGCGGCCCGCAGGGCCTGAACCGGGTGCGGTGAAACGCTCCAGAACCGCGGCGTACTCGGCATGTCCCGGCAGCACGCGCCATAGTGCGTCTGGCAACGGCACCAATTGCAACAGCGGATACCCGAGCAACAGGACCAGCGCGACCAGCAGCGGGCGCGGAAGCGCCAGCAGCGCCGGGCCCTGGCGGCGCAGCGTCAACATGAACAAAAAGACAATCGCCGCCAGTTCCAGCAACAGGATCGGCAACGCACGGTTGCCCGCCTTGTACAACGGCGCCAGCAACAGGAAGAGCACGAATGAATAAAAAAACGTGGAGCCCGCAGGCTCCACATTCTCGTTCGGGGACGAAGCTTCGATGGCAATCAGTTGGAACTGACGGGCCTGGTCCTGAAGAGCTCGTAGGCACCATAGCCCACGGCGCCAATGGCGGGGATGCCGATGATCGTACCGATGCCCGATCCTGCCGCGGCCCCCACTCCGCCGCCAATCGCGCCGGGCGCGGCCCCAAGGGCCACCACGTCGCTCATCAGCGCAGGACACTCGCCGACACGGACCGTGAAGCGTTCGTTTTCGTTGAGAGTGACTTCGCAGCCCGTGTCGTAGTTGACCACGGCCTTTGCGCCGGCCGTCGTCAAGACACGCGTGCCGACTGCGACGCGCTGGTTGGGCGCTGCGGCAACCATGGCATTGTCCTGGCTTACCAAAACGGTGCCTTCCAGATTGGTCAGCCGGGCCACGGTGGCCGGCTGCTGGGCAGCCGCAGTCCCCGCGCCCAGCACGGCAGTAAGCCAAAAAATGGTCGAAATAGCACGAAGGTTCATCGATTTCTCTCTTTTCGGCCAACCAAAATGCAGTTGGTGCACAACCCGATCGCCATTATGAGCCCCTATGCCGGCTAGTCAAGGCTGCGCACCGCCAGGTCGTCGAACCAGACGGCGCCGCGCAACCGCGCCGTGACATTGCCTGGCGTGTCGGCGTCACGGCGCGGGTTGGCGAGCTCGAGACGCAGCACCTGTACTGGGCAATCTCGCGGCACCGCGAAATCCTCCCGTATCGCTTCCCATCCAGAGGAGCCCAGCAAGCGGCCGCTGCGGGCGAGCTGCCGCGGCCCGCGGCCGTTTCCCGCCAGGCAATAGAGGCCCCATTGCACGCCGAGCCACGTTTGCAGCGCGTCGGCCCGCGCGCGCCCCTCGAAACGGTACCGGCCCGGGAACAGCATCAGGTACTGCTGCACCGGCGGACCTTCCCAGGACTTGTTGGCGAACTCCACCTTCAAGGCGCGACGTCCGGCGGCGCCTTCGGTAGGCAGCGCCTGGACGTCGACGCCCTGCTGCGCCGGAATCGTCCAGTCGAAGCCCACGTCCGAAAGCCGCCACTCGAAGCGGCCGTTGAACACGTAACCGATGCGCTGTCGCTGCTCCGGCGGAAGGCTGTTGAGCCAGGCCTGATAGGCGTGCGCCCACCGGTTCTCGCGCTGCAGACGGCCGATCAGGCATCGGCGCTCGTCGGCGCCGACGAGGCCCGCCGCCGCGCGCACCGCGAATACCCGCTGCAATGCATCGGCGTCGGCGGACTTCTGGCAGGCGTAGCGGAAAAACTCCCGCCACCACTCCGGATCGGCGCGGGCAATGTCAGCGAAGAATTGGTCGCGACGACCCCCGTCGAGACCCGCGGTGAACGCCGGCCAGATCCTCTCGCGCGCTTCCGGATAGAGATCCGCCGCAAGCCGCAGATTGGCAAACGCCGGCGCGATGTCGCCGGCCCGCAGGTAAAACGCGCCGGCTTCCAGCAGCGTCTGCGGGTCCGCCGGCGCGAGCCGCAGTGCCTGGTCCATCGCCGCGCGCGCTTCGGTCATCCGGCCCTGCCGCTCGAATTCCCGCGCCAGCATGACTAGCGCGACGTAGTCGGCCGGGCTTTGCGCGAGCTGCGCGCGCCATGCCCTCTCCGGCGCGCCCGCTGGCGCGGATACGGGCGGGCGCAGGCCGATCACCGCGGCGCCGCCCTCCTCCAGCGCGCCCATCCCGGCAACCACCGCGCGCCAGGCGAGCACCAGCGCAACCAGAACTGCCACCGCCGGCAACGCGTAGCGGCCGGCGCGTATCCGCGGCATCCTGACCATCGCGCTCAAGGCGCGCTCGGCTGATGCGCAAGCCGCGTGATGACGACGCGGCCGTCGCGCCGCGCCACTTCGATGTCGACGGCGACACGCTGCTCAACTTCGCGGCCGTCGCGCCAGCCGATCCGGACGGCGATCTCGCCCCTCGCGTAGGCCCGTTCGCCGTCGCGCCGCCAGTTGATGCGGGTCAGTTGCATTCGGCGCCATTCGGACCGGCGGAACAGCTCGCGGTATTCGCCGCGGATCGCCGCGCGTCCGTGGTAAAGGTTGGTCTCGGCGTCCTCGTCGAACAGCGCCACGAAGGCTTCGAGGCGACCCTGGTCGTAGGCCTCGACGAAGGCGTTGAAGAACGCTTCGAGCTCGGCCGTCGTCGGCGGCTGCGGTGGCACGGACATTGGCGCGGAAGGGCGTGCGACGCTCGCCACGGCAGGCGGTGGAACCTCCGGCGCAGCCTGGACATCCATGGGTGACGGCGGGACACCTGGCGCGGCCTGGACGCCGATAGGTGCCGGCGAGACGCCCGGCGCCGGCAGGTGAACTCGAGCCAGCACCGGCGGCGGGGGTGGTGCAGATCGGATTGGGGATGCCGGCGCGGCCGGTGTAGGCATGGTTTCCGGCGCGGCCGATGCGCTTGCCATGACCGCGGGACGCGTTACGCGCACCTCCTGCGTCAGCAGCTCCGCCCGATCATCGCGGAACGACGCGACGATGACCAGCGTCGCACCGACGATCAGGACGATGAACGCCACCACGGCAGG
>JBKJSU010000563.1:0-5179 GCA_046594415.1 Casimicrobiaceae bacterium
TGCGCCGTGGGGCACGGCACCGGCGCTTGTCTCGGCGCAGCGGCTCGAGCTGCAGATCGCGCTGATCCCGCTGTTGTCGCGTCGCTTCGAGGTGATCGAGCTGGCACTGGTCGATCCAGTGATCGCGCTTGAAACCGACAGCACCGGTCGCGGTAACTGGGAAAGCGGGAAGGCGCCGGCAGCTGGCGCCCCGGCGTCCGGGACCCCGGCGGCCACCGGGACCCCTACGGTCGGCAACCTGTCGATCAGTGGCGGCAAACTCACCTATCGCGACGCCAAGTCAGGACATGTGACGAAGATCGCCATCGACAAACTGGCGTTGCGCTCGCGCGACGCGCGGTCGCCGCTGGCGGCACAGTTCAGCGGCACCGTCGACGACGTGGCGGTGTCGGTCGAGGGCACGCTCGGTCCGCTCGAGTCACTGCTGCAGCAACGCTGGCCCTATCCGGTCGCATTGAAAGGCAACGTCGACGGGACGCCCACTGCGTTGTCCACCAAGATTGGCAAGGAAAGCGCGACCTACTCGTTGAACGACCTCGACCTGCGGGTCGGGGCCAGCACGGTGGGCGGCACGTTCTCCGTCGTGACCGGCGGCGCACGACCGCGGCTCGTATTCGGATTGGCGGCAACGACGCTTGCGTTGGCCGACCTGCAGCTGCCTGCCGGTGCCGCGCGCACGCGATCTGCCCCTGCGGCCGCCGGCAAGGCCAGGATGTTTCCCGACACGCCCGTCGATTTCTCGATCCTGCGGGTTGTCGACGCCGACGGTCGGATTACCGTCGGCAAACTCCGGCTCGCCGATGGCCGCGAATTGGACAACGTGAAGATGCAACTGTCGCTCGCGGCGGGGCGACTCGACGTAACCGGTATCGAGGCCGCCACGCTCGGCGGCACGCTGGCCGGCGGCGTGCTGGTCGACGCGGCCACGGCGGACAAGCCGTCGCTGCTGGTGCGCATCAACGGCAACGGGCTCGACCTGGGCGCCATCCTGGCGTCGTTCGGCAAGCCGCGCGAAGTGCGCGGCGGCAAGACCGATGTTGCCATCGACCTTGCCATGCGCGGAACCTCGCCGCATGCGTGGGCGAGTTCGGCCACCGGCAACGTGCGCCTGGTGACCGGCCGCGCCACGCTGGTCAACACCAAGATCGATCTCGCGTCGACGCTCGACAAGTTGTTCAGCGCGATCAACCCGTTCCGCGCCAGCGATCCCGCCACCGAATTGGTGTGTGCGGTCGTGCGGCTGCCGTTCGCCAACGGTATTGCCCGCGTTGATCGCACGGTGGCACTCGAGACGAACAAGCTCGGCGTCGTCGCCAGCGGCACGCTCGATCTGCGCAATGAAACGGTCGATTTTTCGATCAGGCCCAAGGTCAATGCCGGCCTGCCCGTGGACATCCCGCAATTGGCCGATCTGGTCCGTTTCACCGGACCGATGACTGCACCGCAGATACAGGTTGATGCGGCGGCGTCGGTGGCGGCAATCGCGAGTGTGGCCGCTGCGGTGAGCACCGGGGGGCTGTCCGCCATCGGCCAGGCGTTGTTTGCCAGGGTGGAGGATGGTGGTGCAACGCCGTGCCAGGTTGCCTTGGGACAGAAGGCATCCGCGGCGTCCACGGGCACGACGAACAAGCCCGCTGCCGCCAACCCGCTCAACGAAGTCGGCAAGGCGGTGAATCGGCTCTTCGGCAAGTGACGGCGCGCCGGGCGCGGTGAATGTTACGCGCTGATCAGCGCATCCAGCCGAAAACGGGTGATTCGCGCCACCTGTGTCAAGGCCACGGCAAACTCCAGTTCGGGCGCATTGTCGGCGCGCCGCGCAAACTCGCGGAGAATCGCTGCGCGGTCGAGCCCCTTGACGGCGACGATGAACGGAAAGCCGAAGGTGGCGTTGTAGCGCGCGTTCAGGGCGGTGATCTGCGCGAACTGCTCCGGCGTGCAGCGGTCGAGGCCGGCGCCGGTTTGCTCGCTGGTCGAGTCGGCGGTCAGCTCGCCGCGGATTGCCGCCTTGCCGGCCAGTTCGGGGTGGGCACGCAACAGCGTCAATTGCTCATCGCGCGGCGCGTCGTGCAACACGCGCATCATGGCTGCGTGCAGCGCCGCGACGCCGGAAAACGGCCCCGCATCGAAGGCGCGCCGCGCCACCCACGGCGAGTGCTCGTAGATGCCACCGAAGGTTCCGACGAATGCGTCGCGGTCAAGTGCAGGCAATTGCGCAGGCGTCATGCGTCGATCTCCGTATAGGGATGGGTGGCGAGCCAGTGCCGCGCGATGTCGATGCGTCGGGTCACCCACACGCCGTCGTGCTTCTGCACGTAGTCGAGAAAGCGCGCCAACGCTGCCGCTCGACCGGGCTTGCCGACGATGCGGGCATGCAGGCCCACCGACATCATCTTGGGCGCATTGAGTCCCCGCGCATCGCCTTCGGCATAGAGGACATCGAAGGCATCCTTGAGATACGCGAAAAACTGCTCGCCACTGTTGAAGCCCTGCGGCGTGGCAAAGCGCATGTCGTTGGTGTCGAGGGTGTAGGGCACGATCAGCAGCGGCGCGACACCGAGGCGCGTGCGCACCGGCACGTAGTACGGCAGGTCGTCGGCATAGCCGTCGGCGTAATACTTGAAGTGCCCATGCTCGACCACGAGTCGCCGCGTGTTGGGGCTGTCGCGCCCCGTGTACCAGCCATCGGGCGGCCGGCCGGTCAACCTCGTGATGGCATCGATCGCCAGCGCCATGTGTTCGCGCTCGACGTATTCATCGATCTGCTGATAGGAAATCCAGCGCCAGCCATGGCTGGCGATTTCATGGCCATCGGCCAGAAAGGCATCGACAACGGCCGGATTGCGCGCCAGCGCCATGCCCACGCCAAAAACGGTGAGCGGCATCCCGCGCTCGCGGAACATCCGCAGGATGCGCCATACGCCGGCACGCGAGCCGTACTCGTAGAGCGACTCCATCGACATGTGTCGCGCCGGAAACGGCTGCGCCGCCACGATCTCGGAAAGGAAAATTTCCGACGCCGGATCGCCGTGCAGCACGCAGTTTTCCGCGCCTTCCTCGTAATTGAGGACGAATTGCACGGCGATGCGGGCGCCACCGGGCCAGCGTGGGTGCGGTGGCGTGGCGCCGTAGCCTGCGAGGTCACGGGGATAACCGGGTTCGAAAGGTGGGCGCTGGGAATTCATCGGGTCGCGCGAATGCTGGCGGCGAAAATTTGCACGGGCTGTATACAATGATAGCCGCAAATACATTCGCAGCGATGGAGATGCCGCAATGGGACGCCTGACGACGCACGTGCTCGACACCGCCTTGGGCTGCCCCGGTGCCGGCATCCGGATCACGCTATACCGCAACCTGGGCGAACGTTACGCGCTGATCAAGGACACAGTCACCAATGCCGATGGCCGGTGCGATGCGCCAGTGCTCGAAGGCGCCGCCTTTTCGACGGGACGCTACCGGCTGGTGTTTGCCGCCGGCGACTATTTCGCCGCATCGGGCGCGGTGGTGGCCGATCCGCCGTTCGTCGATGAGGTCGTGCTCGACTTTGGCGTCGCCGATGGCAACGCCCACTATCATGTCCCGCTGCTGGTGTCGCCGTGGAGTTGGTCCACGTATCGCGGCAGCTGATCCGCCTACGCGTTCCTCGTCCCGCCAGGCCTGCCATGGAAGCTTATGCGTTCGAATGGGTCCAGCTCTTGATCCGCTGGGTCCACCTCATCACCGGCATCGCCTGGATCGGCTCGTCGTTCTACTTCGTGATGCTGGACAACAGCCTGCTGCCGCCCAAGCGCCAGCAGGATGCCGACGAAGGCATCGGCGGGGAGTTGTGGGCGATCCACGGCGGCGGCTTTTATCACGTGCAGAAATTCCGCGTGGCGCCGGCCGAGTTGCCCGAACCGCTGCACTGGTTCAAGTGGGAGGCGTACTGGACGTGGATATCCGGCTTCGCGCTGTTCATCATCATGTACTACGCGCATGCCGAGATCTACATGATCGACCGCAGCGTGGCCGATCTCGCGCCGTGGCAGGCCATTGCAATTTCAGTGGCGCTGCTGGTGGGCGGATGGGTGTTCTACGACCAGCTTTGCAAGCGTGCGGGACTGGCGCGCGAGAAGGTCATCGCCGTCACGATGGTCGTGTTTCTGGCATTCGCCGCGTGGGGCGTGTCGCATCTCTTCAGCGGCCGCGCGATGTTCCTGCAGATCGGCGCGATGATGGGCACGATCATGGCGTGGAACGTGTTCTTCGTGATCATGCCGTCGCAACGGAAACTGGTCGAGGCGAAGGAGCGCAATGAGGCGCCCGACCCGATCTACGGGCAGTGGGGCAAGCAGCGCAGCGTCCACAACAACTACTTCACGCTGCCGGTGCTGTTCATCATGATCAGCAACCACTATCCGCATACGTTCGGTCACGCAAATGCGTGGCTGGTGCTGCTGGCGATGATGCTGCTGGCCGCGCTGGTGCGCCATTTCTTCAATCTGCGGCACAAGGGCAGGACGGTGTGGGCCATTCCCGCGGCGGCGGCGGTGGGTACGCTGGCGTTGGCCATCGCGATCGCACCGGTGGCGCCCAAGGCCGCAGCCTATTCGTTTGCCGATGTGCAGCGGATCGTGGCGCAGCGCTGTGCCACCTGTCACGCCGAAAAGCCCACGCAGCCCGGATTCCTTGTCGCGCCGAAGGGCTTCATGCTCGAGACGCCGGCGCAGATTGTCGCCAACGCGCAGAAGATCAACGAGCAGGCGGTGCTCACCAAGGTAATGCCAATCGGCAATCTCACCGGCATCACCGACGCCGAGCGCGCCACGCTCGGCGCGTGGATTGTCGCGGGCGCCAAGGCGCAATAGTGTCGTTCGGCACGCGGAGGAAATTGCCTGCGCTGCGATCAGAACAGCTGCGGCTGTTCGGGCTCGGGCGGCGATGCTGCGGCAGGTTTGGCCGCTGGCGGAGCGGCTGCGACCGCGTCTTCGTCGACCCGCTCCAGCAACTTCACGTCGTCGTTGCGCACGGCATTGACGCGCGTGGAAACCGGATACCAGGTCATCAACTGCGCAGGGAAGGGCGTGAACAGGTCGGTGACGTCCGTGGTGGAGACATCGAGCCAGCGTTCGTAGTCGTTCAACGCGACGATCACCGGCATCCGGTCATGCAGCGGTGACAGCAGCGCATTGGCCTGCGTGGT
>JBKJSU010000127.1:0-4041 GCA_046594415.1 Casimicrobiaceae bacterium
CTTCGACCTCGCCAGCAAGCGGCTGGGGCTGGCACGCGACCGCGCACCGCTCGACCATTCGCGCTTTCGACCGCCGAAGGCCAATGCCGCGCAACAGGAGTTGTTCTAGACTTGACCACCTGCCGATCAACGCTTTGCCCATCAAGGAACCATCGAATGCGAAGTTTTGCTGCGCAACCCAATGCC
The DNA here is from genome assembly GCA_046594415.1 of Casimicrobiaceae bacterium. Classification (GTDB taxonomy): domain Bacteria; phylum Pseudomonadota; class Gammaproteobacteria; order Burkholderiales; family Casimicrobiaceae; genus VBCG01. The sequence continues at coordinate 187 of JBKJSU010000127.1, forward strand.
GTGGTTCCCCTTGCATCGGGGGCACGGCGCGGGCAGACTTCCCGTTGGCCAATGCACTCCTGGAAGAGCACGCAATGACGTCCATCACGCAGCGGCTTGCCGCCTGCTACACCGGCGCCGTCCACGACGTGCTGCGGATGATGGGGCACGAGAACATCGTGCTGCCGCCCGCGATCAAGGCCATCGCGCCGGGCACCAAGTTGGCGGGACCGGTGTGGACGGTATCCGGCCATATCGACCGCACCAAGACCCGACACGAAACGCTGCTGGGCTGGTGCACGCTGCTGGCCAAGGCCCCGTCCGGGCACGTGATCGTGTGCCAGCCGCACAATCATGAAGTGGCGCTGATGGGCGAGCTGTCCGCGCAAACGCTGCAGGCGCGCGGCGTGCTGGGCTACGTGGTCGACGGGGGCTCGCGCGACACCGACCTGGTGCTGGAGCAGAACTTTCCGGTGTTCTGTTCGTTCCTCACGCCGGCAGACATCGTCGCGCGCTGGATTCCCGACGGCTATGGTGTGCCCGTCACCATCGGCACGGTCACGATCTCGACCGGCGACTACCTGCTGGGCGACCGCGATGGCGTCGTGATCATTCCGCGGGCGCTGGTGGACGAAGTGGTGGCCAGGACCGAGGAGGTCGTTGCCACCGAAACCGACATGCGACGCGCACTGATCGGCGGCATGGATCCGGTGGAGGCGTACAACCAATATGGAAAATTCTGACCGGCACCCGGCGGTGATGAAGCTGGCACCGCAGGACAACATCGCGGTGGCCCTGCGCGCGCTGCGTGCCGGCGAAACTGTTGCCTTCGATGGCGCGCTGCTGGTGGTCGAGAGGGACACGGCGGTGGGTCACAAGGTTGCCTCGAAACCGATTGCCGGGGGCGACACCATCCTCAAGTACAACTGCCCCATCGGCATTGCCACGCAGGATATCGCCGCCGGCGCGTATGTGCATACGCATAACGTGAAGAGCGGTTACCTGCCCACCTATACGTTGCCGACATGAATGCCGCAGGCATGGAGGTCCAACCGCTACGGGGGTATCGCCGTGACGATGGCCGCAAGGGCATCCGCAACGTGCTGGTCGTTGCCTACCTCGTGGAATGCGCGCACCACGTGGCGCGGGAAATCGCCGCGCCGTTTCGCGAGCGCGGTGTCCATCTCATCGGCTTTCCCGGCTGCTATCCCAATGCGTATGCGCTAGACATGCTGGAAAAGCTATGCACGCATCCCAATGTCGGCGGCGCCCTGCTCGTCTCGCTCGGTTGCGAAGGTTTCAACAAGCGCCAGCTCGCCCGCACCATCGAAGCCGGCGGGCGCGAAGTGGCCACGCTGGGCATTCAGGACACCGGCGGCACGCGCAAGACCATCGCCGATGGTCGCGCGTGGGTGGAGCGCGCACTCGCGGTACTTGACCTGCAGGAAACCGTGCCGATGGCTCTCGACGAACTCGTCGTGGGCACGATCTGCGGCGGCTCCGACGCCACGTCGGGGCTCACCGCCAATCCCGCAATGGGTATCGCCTTCGACCTGCTCGTTGCGGCGGGTGCGAAGACCATCTTCGAGGAAACCGGCGAGCTGATCGGCATGGAACACCTGATGGCGGCGCGCGCGGCCAATCCGGCGCTGGGCGCGGAACTGAAACGCACGGTGGCCAAGGCTGCGGCGTACTACGCCACGCTGGGCTATGCGAGTTTTGCGCCGGGCAACGCGGACGGTGGACTGACCACCATCGAGGAAAAATCGCTGGGCGCCTATGCCAAGTCGGGCCAGTCGCGCATCGACGGCATCATCAAGCCCGGCATCGAGCCGCCGCGCAAGGGACTGTACCTGCTCGACGTGGTGCCCGATGGCGAAGTGCGCTTCGGCTTTCCCAACATCAACGACAACGCCGAGATCGCTGAGTTGATCGCGTGCGGCTCGCACGTGATCCTGTTTTCGACGGGCCGCGGCTCGGTCGTGGGCTCGGCGATCGCGCCTGTGATCAAAGTCTGTGCCAATCCAGAGACCTTCAAGCGCATGGCCGAGGACATGGACGTGGACGCCGGCCGCATCCTCGAAGGACACGCGACGTTGCCGGAAGTGGGGCAGGAAATCTTCGAGCTGATCCAGCGCGTGGGCAACGGCACAGCCACCCGATCCGAAACGTTGGGGCACCAGGAATTCATCCTCACGTACAAGAGTTTCGAACCGCTGGGACCTGCATGCCTCCCCGTGTAGCGTCCGGTGCGTCGGCGGCAACGGAGCGGGCATCATGAACGTCCGCCGCCTCGTGCCGGCGGATGCATGGCCCTATCGCACACTGATGCTGGAGGCCTACGCGAAGCATCCGGCCGCCTTCACCTCCAGCGCCGTGGAACGGGGCGCGCTGCCGTTGCAATGGTGGGAGTCTCGCCTCGACGTTGCGCCCGACGCGGCCACCGTGGTGCTGGGCGCCTTCGATAGCGACCGCCTCGCCGGCGCCGCGGGCATCGAATTCGAGACGCGTGCCAAGGCCCGGCACAAGGCCACGCTGTTCGGCATGATGGTGCCGGAAGCCGCGCGCGACCGCGGCATCGGGCGCGCACTGGTCGAAGCCGCGCTGGCGTTGGCCCGCGCCCGCGACGGCGTGCTGCTCGTCAACCTGACGGTGACCGAAGGCAACACGCAAGCACAGGCGCTATACGAGTGCTGCGGCTTCGTCGCGTTCGGCGTGGAGCCGCTGGCCGTGGCCGTCGACACCACATTCTTGGCCAAGACCCACATGTGGCGCGACCTGCGCACGCCGTAGCGAAATCCATCGGCGCGTGACGCGGCTGATCGCACGGCGGACTTCGACGCCACGCGTTCTGGTGTCTAATGCGCATGTCCGGGCACGATTCCCCTGCCCTTCGGAGCCCGATTGCAATGAATGACGAAAAAATCAGTGTTCGCGTGACGGAGTCCGGCCAGACGCTCGAGGTTGTCGTGTTCAGCAAACGCGCCGAGGTGATCGAAGTGGTGCTCGGCCAGGGCATCCATAACGTCCGGTGCCAGTTGACACCCACGCGCAACGGCATGGCCTACGTCGGCAATGCGATGGGTCGCGAAATCGTCTATGAGCGCAGCCAGGCGCTGGTGAAGGCCGACCTGGACAAGATCGGGGCGGCACAGAACGCCTCGCGAAGGCGCTGATGGGCAAGATCGCAACCACCTGGGAGCTGATGAAGTCGTCGTGGCGTGTCCTGATGCAGGACAAGGCCTTGCTGTTGCTGCCGCTGATCTCGGGCATCGCCGGGTTGCTGGTGCTGGCCGCGTTCATCCTGCCCATCATCGGCACGGGTGGCGGCCTTGGCCACTCGGTGTCGCCGTCAGTGGCCACCTATCTCGTCGCCTTCAGCTACTACCTGTGCAATTTCTTCGTCATCTATTTTTTCAATGCCGCGCTGGTCGATTACGTGGTCACGCGGTTGCGCGGCGATGAACCCACGATCGGCAGCAGCCTGCGCGAAGCGGCCAGCTGTGCGCCGCAAATCGCGATGTGGGCCATCGCCGCGGCCACTGTCGGCGTCGTGCTCCAGGCCATCCAGTCGCGCGCCGGATTCCTGGGCAAGCTGGTGGCAGGATTGCTCGGCATCGCGTGGACGCTGGTCACGTTCTTCGTCGTGCCGATGATCGTGATCGAGCGCAAGGGCGCGATCGAGGCGATCTCCGACTCCACCGCCATGGTGAGGAAGACGTGGGGCCAGCAGGTGGTGAGCGGCGTGGGTTACGGCCTCATCGGCTTCCTGCTGACGCTGCCCGCCATCGTGATCGGCGTCCTGCTGCTCGTCATGCTCGGCGCCAACGGCGCGCACGGCTTCGCCCCGTACGCGCTGGTGGTCGTCGCGTGCAT
>JBKJSU010000161.1:0-6694 GCA_046594415.1 Casimicrobiaceae bacterium
TCCAGACGTCCACGATCGTCACCGACGGCAAAGGCGTTGCCACCATCGGAATCGCGGCGGTCGCCAATTCGCCCACGCAACCGGCGCAGCTTCGCGCCACGGACGTCACGTCCGGGCAGCAGCAGATCGTCAACCTGACGGTGGTCAACAACACCGTGGCCTCGCAATCGCCGCTGGCGATCGTCCCGAACACGGCGACGATCACGTCGGCCTATGTCAACGTCTGCTCGACCGGCTTCCGGGTCGACTATTACATCTACGGCGGAACGCCCCCGTACACGGTCGCGTCGAGCTTTCCGACCGGCATCACGCTGGTCAACAACTTTGTCGCCAAGAGCGGCGGGTTCTTCGAGGCCATCACCAACGGCACGTGCGTCAACCCGTTGACGTTCACGATTTCCGATGCGGCGGGCAAGCAGACCACGGCATCCATCAACAACATCGCGGGCTCCGGCGTCCCGCCGTCGGCGCCGGCCTTGGCCGTGTCGCCGGGGACCGTTTCGGCGACCAGCTGCAGCGGCAAGACCTTCACCTTCCTGCTGACGGGTGGAACCGCGCCGTACAACGCCTACGTGGCAGGCTTTGCCGGATCGGCCGCGCCCACGCTGACCCCCAACGTCGTCGCTGCCGAAGGCGGCACGATCAACGTCACGTTCACGGCGCCGGAACCGATCAACGGCGTGACCACGATCGTGATCGGCGATTCGACGATTCCGCAGAAATCCCAGTCGGTCACGATTACGTGCGCTGCGCCCGTCATCCCGCCGGTCGTGATCCCGCCGCTCAACACGTCGCCGGCAGCCTATGACTACACGGCGGCTCCCGGTGGATGCCCGGCGCAGACGTCCAACTTTGCGGTCACGGGCGGCACGCCTCCGTACACGATTGCGTTCTCGGCCGCGCCTCCGGTCGGCGCGACGATTGTGCCGGCCGTGATCGCGACCTCCGGCGGCGGGTTCTCGGTGAAGGGCCTCCCCAACGTAGCGGGCGGCGGCGCGAAGATCACCAACATCACGATCCGCGATTCGGGCGCACCGCAACTGGTGCAGATCGTCTCCATCACCTGCCCCTGATTTCCAGAGGCCCGCACCAAGACCAACGGCCGCGTAAGCGGCCGTTGTTTTTTGCGACGGTGGCAGGAGGCAGGCCCGGCGTGGCAAACCGGGCGTGGATCAGGCCAGGATGGCCTCGAGGTCGGCTTCCGGCACGGCGTCGGTCACCACTGCGCTGCCGAGCGCATCGAGCAGAATGAATCGGATGCGTCCCGCCGCGACTTTCTTGTCGCGACCCATCAGGTCGAGCCAGCGGGACAGCGGCACGGCCGGCGCCTGCGTCGGCACATTGAACCGCCGCAGCAGCACAGTGAGCCTGTCGACATCCGCCAACTGCAATCCGCTAACGCGTGCCGACAGCCTGGCGGCCAGCACCATCCCGGCGCCAACGGCCTCGCCGTGCAACCACGCGCCATAGCCCGCGTGCGCTTCGATCGCGTGGCCGAACGTGTGCCCGAAATTCAGCAGTGCGCGCACGCCGCCTTCGCGCTCGTCGGCCGCGACGATCGCCGCCTTGATGGCGCAGCTGGTGTGGATCGCATGGCGCAACGCATGAGGATCTGCCGCAGTGAGGGACTCGACGTTGGACTCCAGCCATTCGAGGAAGGCGAGATCGCGGATGGCGCCGTATTTGACGACCTCGGCCATGCCCGCCGCCAGCTCCCGCGGGGGCAGCGTGCGCAGGCAGTCGGTATCGATCAGCACCAGACCGGGCTGGTAGAACGCGCCGATCATGTTCTTGCCGAGCGGGTGGTTGATGCCGGTCTTGCCGCCGACCGACGAGTCGACCTGCGCGAGCAGCGTGGTGGGTATCTGCACGAACGGCATGCCGCGCTGATAGATCGCCGCCGCAAAGCCCGCAACGTCGCCGACGACGCCGCCACCCAGCGCGACCACGGCAGTCGTGCGTTCGGCCCGCATCTCGAGCAGTCGCGTCAACACATCGTCCAGCGTGCGCTGCGTCTTGTGCGCCTCGCCGTCGGGAATCATGATGGTAGCGGACGCGATGCCCGCGGCCGCGAGACCTTGCGCCACCGGCGTCAGCCAGTGCGCGGCCACCGTCGCATTGGTGACCACCACGACGCGGCGAAGGTCGAGTCCGCGCAGCATTTCCCCGGCGCGCGACAGGATGCCACTGCCGATGTGAATCGGATAGCTTCTGTCACCCAGGTCGACGCCGAGTGTCGTGACGTCATCATTCATCATGCCGCGTGCTCCGGCGGTTCGAACAGGCGAATGAGGCGCATCACTCCATTGCGCTCCGATTCGACCACGTGGTTGGCCACTTCGCGATAGAACGCATCGCGTTCGCTGTAGAGCTGCGCCAGTCGCGCCATCGGATCGCCGGTCTGCAGCAGCGGTCGGTTGCGGCTGTGGCGAACGCGCTCCCACAGCGTCGAGGGTTCGGCGTGCAGGTAGATCACCGTGCCATTTTCCTTCAGCAGCAACCGGTTGGCCGGCCGCAGCACGGCGCCACCGCCGGTCGACAGGACGATATCCTGCAACCGCGTCAGTGCGGCGATAGTGGCCTCCTCGCGGTCGCGGAAACCCGCTTCCCCCTCGATCTCGAAGATCGTCGGGATCGACACGCCGAGGTGCCGCTCGAGTTCGGCGTCGGCATCGATGAAGCGCTTGTGCAGCCGCCGTGCGAGTTGCCGCCCCAGAGTCGACTTGCCGGCGCCCGGCAGGCCGACCAGAAACAAATTGCCCCGGTGCAATGGCACCGGGGCAATCGAGGGGGGATTGCTGGCCGGGTCGCCGGAGGTCGCGCTCACCGCACCGACGTTACCGTATCGCGGACGATCCGTGGCGTGAGGAAGATCAGGAGCTCCGCCTTGTCGCTCGTCGTTCCCGTCTGCTTGAAGAGGTAACCCAGGATCGGCAGATTGCCCAGCCAGGGAACCTGTGTCACGTCGTTGCGGATGGTCTCTTCGTAGATGCCGCCGATGACCGCCGTGTCGCCGTTGTTGACGGAGATCTGCGTCACCACGTTCTTGGTGTCGATCGAGGGCACCGAGAAACCGCCGCCGAGCTGCACGAACTGCCCAACGGAGTCCTTGCGCACTTCAACGACCATGATGATGCGGCCATCGGCGGTGATCTGAGGCGTGACGTCGAGTCGCAGGACGGCCTTCTTGAACGCGACGGTGGCCGGGGCATTGGCGCTGCCCGGAGTCACGTACGGGATTTCCGTGCCCTGCTCGATCGCCGCTTTCTGGTTGTCGCCGGTGACCACCCGCGGACTCGACACGACCTTGCCGCGTGCATCCGCCTCCAGCGCCGACAGTTCCAGGTTGATGAGGTTGCCGCTGCCGAGGTTGATCAGGGTCAGCGCGAGCTGGCCTGCCGCGTTCGGAACCGGAAGATTCACGTTCAACTGCGGCGAATCGGAGTATCCGGCCGACGCGAGACCCGCGGCGAGTTCGAACGGCGTCTGCGTGCGTGTCTCGCGGATCAGCCGGTCGCCTTCCGTACGCACGACGGGCGTGGTGCTAAGCGAGCCACTGGAACCGGCCGCGTATTTGTTGTTGAGCGTGAAGCCGGTCTGCTGGCCGAAGCGTACGCCAAGCTGCTGGCTGAACTTGTCGCTCGCGATGACGATCCGCGCTTCGATCAGCACCTGGCGGATGGGCGTGTCGATCTGCCGGATGATGCGCCGGACTTCCTCGAGCCGCGCCGCCGTGTCCTGCACGAACAGGATGTTGGACCGCGGATCGACCACCGCCACGCCGCGCCTGCTGAGGATCGACCCCTGGCCACCCGTGGTTGCGGTCTGCCCGGCGCCCGCGCCGGACTGCTGCTGACGATTGGACGTGATCAACCGCTCGAGATCGGAGGCCTTGATGTAGTTCAACTGGAACGACTCGGAAATCAGCGGCTCGAGCTCGCCGATCTGGATGGCATTTTCGAGCTGCTGCTTTTCCTTGAGCGCCAGTTCCTCGCGCGGCGCGATCAGCACGACATTGCCGTTCTTGCGCATGTCGAGGCCCTTGGTCTGCAGGATGATGTCGAGCGCCTGATCCCAGGGAATGTCCTTCAGGCGCAGCGTGAGGCTGCCCTGGACGGTGTCGCTGGTGATGATGTTGAGCCCGGTGAAATCGGCGATGACCTGCAGTACCGCGCGCACTTCCACGTTCTGGAAATTGAGCGACAGTTTCTCGCCCTTGTAGCCGCCGCGCGAACCCTGGATCAACTTGTTGGGGTCTTCCTGGATCGGCTTGATTTCGAGGATGAACCGGTTGTCGGTCTGGTACGCCGAGTGTTCCCACAGTCCGCGCGGCTCGATCACCATGCGCGCATTGGAACCCTGCGGGAAAGTCTCCACCGTGACGACCGGCGTGCCGAAATCGGCAACGTCCATGCGTCGCTCGAGATTGCGCGGCACATTGGTCTTCAGGAAGTCGACGACCAGCGTGCGGCCCTGCTGGCGGATGTCGATCCCGGCGGTGCTGTCGGACAGGTCGACGACGATGCGTCCCTCGCCGTTGCGGCCGCGACGGAAATCGATGTCGCGCAACGCGTGTTGCGTTTCGCTGGGCTTGGCCTCCGCGAAACGCTGCACGGCCTCGGCGCCGGCCTTGGCCGATTCCTGGTCGTTGAGCGTGACGATGACCGCATTGCCCTCCACCGTGGTCTCAAACGACTGCGGCTTGTTGAGGTTGAACACGACCCGCGTGCGGTTGCCCGCCGTGATCAGGTTGAGGCTGCGCAGGGCCGCTTCATCCACCACGCGCTGCGTGGCGCCGAGGCCGTTGGCGGTGTCGAGGAAGTCGAGCGCGATGCGCGGCGGGCTCTGGATCGAGAAAGTGGCCGGCGGGTTGACGGGAGGATTCTTGAGCTGGAAGCGCACCACGGTGCGTCCGGATGCGGCCTTGGAGACGGTGACCTGGTCGAGGCTGTTGGGAACCTGCGCAGTGGCGATGCCAGCAATGAGCCATGCCCCGAGCGCAGCCAGAAAGATGGGCCAGCCCCGGGGCTTCGCGACAGCCGCGGGGAAGGTTGGGTTGCCGGTCAAGGCGTTCATCGTCTGGGCTCCTGTGGTCGTGCTTCGGCTTGCTGCAACTGCAATGTGCTCGAACGTTCGGTCCAGTCGCCGGCGCCATCCTGCACCAGCTCCTTCAGCTTCACTTCGCTGTCCCCGATGCCGGTGACAACGCCAAAATTCTGGCCAAGATAATTGCCTGCCCGCACCTGATAGACATCTCGTTCCGGCGTGCGCACCAGCGCGTACACCGTCTTGTTCTTCTCCAGCGTCCCGACCATCGCCAGCGATTCCAGCGGGAAGGATTCCAGCGGCTCGCGCCGGCGCGTGAGGTCCGGTGAGAGCTTGCTGGCGCCCTTGGTCGGCTCAATCTTGCGTGGCTTGAACGGGTCTGGCAGGTCAAAGGCGTTGTAGGCGAACGGATCGTAAGCGCGGATCTGCGGCAACGGGTCGAGTTTTCCGCGCGCGCCCTTGCCCTGTTCGCTCATCCAGGCGCGCAGGTCCTGGTGGCTTTCGCCGCCGCACCCTGCGAGCAGAATCGCGACGGCCGTCAACATGGCGAGGGCGCGCATCACTTCTTGCCCTTTGCCGCGCCCGCCTTGGCCTTGGCGATCGCCTTCTGTTTGGCGATCTCTTCCTCGTCCAGATAACGGAACGTTTTGGCTTCGGCGTCCAGTGAGAGGACGCCCTTGTCGTTGCCGATGACCATGTCGTTCAGCGTCACGATCCGCGGCAGCTGGGCCACGTCGCTCGCGAAGGCACCCATGTCGTGATAGGTGCCGGTGATACGGATCTTGATCGGCAGCTCGGCGTAGAAGTCCTCCATCTTTTCCTGCGCGGCGGGCTTGAACAATTCGAACTGCAGACCGCGCCCGAGGCCCGCCTGGTTGATGTCCGTGAGCAGCGCGTCGATCTCCGACCGGTTGGGCAGCTGCTTGACCAGCGCGCCGAAGGATTGCTCGACCTCGGACAATTGCTGCACGTAGAGTTCGAAGTTGATGGCCTTCGCCTTTTTCTGCCCGTACAGGACCTTCAGTTTTTCTTCGTCGGCCTGGGCAACCTCGACCGAATCCCACTGGTCGCGCCAGTCGAGAAAGTAACCGGCGACCAGGATGGCGACGAACAGGCCGAACAGAATCGCGATCTTGGGCAGCAACGGCCAGTTGCCAACGTCCCGGATGTTGAGGCGTCGGAGTTCTTCGAGGTTCATGCCGGCCTCCGCGCGTCATTCAACGAAGCCTTGGCCGGCGCAGCAGGCGATGTCGGTGCGGCGGGCGCGCCGGGCGCACCCTTGACCGCCGGAGCCGCGGTCTCCTTCACCTCGAGCGGCGCGACGCGCTTCACGAGGAAATTCAACGTGAATTCGTTGATCTTCTGATCAGCGCCCTTCGCCCCGCCCGGTGCCGGCACCAGTTTGATCTCGACCAGCTCGGGACCGGTGAGCCACGGCGAAGCCTCGATGTTGCGCATTAGCGTGGACACGCGGGCGTTCGACTGGGCATAGCCCGTCACCGTGACCTTGGCGCCGGACTGCTTCACGCTGCGCAGATAGATGCCATCCGGGAGCTGCCGCACCAGCTGGTCCAGCAGGTGGACGGCTTCACTGCGATTGGCCTGCAGAGTTTCCACCACCTGCTTGCGCGACAGCACCGCCGAAATC
>JBKJSU010000549.1:0-2753 GCA_046594415.1 Casimicrobiaceae bacterium
CTCGCAGTACGAGATCCCGGTGGTCGTGGGTGGCGGTGTGGCCATCGTGTCGCCCACGCGCGGCGAATTCGTCGTCGAGCTCACGCGCGCGCATCTGGAAGAAGACGCCGGCAAGTCGCTGCACGAAGATTTCCATGGCATGTCGGGCATCGACCTCAATCGCGCTGGCACGCCGCTGCTGGAGATTGTCACCGAACCGGTGTTGCGGAGTTCCGACGAGGCGGTGGCTTACGCCAAGGCGCTGCACGGACTCGTGCGCTGGATCGGCATCTGCGACGGCAACATGCAGGAGGGGAGCTTCCGCTGCGATGCCAACGTGTCGGTGCGCCGTGCTGGCGAGCCGCTGGGCACCCGCTGCGAGATCAAGAACCTCAACAGCTTCCGCTTCATGCACGAAGCCATCGAATTCGAGATCCGCCGCCAGATCGAGCTGATCGAGGACGGCGGGCGCGTGGTGCAGGAAACGCGGCTCTATGACCCGGACAAGCACGAGACGCGGTCGATGCGCAGCAAGGAAGACGCGCAGGATTACCGCTACTTCCCCGATCCCGACCTGCCGCCGCTGACGATTGCGGAGTCGTGGATCGCGCAGGTGAAGGCGGCGATGCCGGAGTTGCCGGCGGCGATGCAAGTACGCATCCAAACGCAATACGGACTCTCGGCGAGTGAGGCGAGGGCGGTCACCGCTTCCCGCGAATTGGCCGAATACTACGAAATTGCGGTCGCAATGCTTGGAGGAGGGGCCAAGTTAGTGGCGACGTGGGTCATGGGTGAGCTTTCGGCGGCGCTAAATCGAGCGGACATTGATATTTCTGCATCGCGCGTCACGGCAGAGAAACTTGCCGGTCTGCTCAAGCGTGTTCTGGACAGTACGGTTTCCGGCAAGATGGCAAAGGATGTCTTCGATGCAATGTGGAACGGCGAAGGGGACGCAGATACAATTATCGATGCGCGAGGGCTAAGGCAGGTTTCCGACGAGGGCGAAATCATCAAGCTCGTCGACCTGGTATTGCACGCCAATCCCGCGATCGTCGCCGAGTACCGCGCCGGCAAGGAAAAGGCCTTCAATTCGCTCGTCGGCAAGGTGATGGCCGCCTCCAAGGGCAAGGCCAATCCGGCGCAGGTCAACGCGATCCTGAAGACGAAGCTGGGCTGATTTTGTAGCGTCGTCGTGTCGTGGCGCGTGACTACGCTGCCGCCAGCGGGCGAGTGCGCTGGCGCGAGGTCGCGCCCATCACCCACGAAACTGCGAATCGATGCGCCACTGCATTTCATTGCGTTCGCGCCGCAGGTGATGCTCAGTTATCAAGCGGTCGGCCCCGATGTCGCGCAGTGCGCGTTCGTCCAGCTGGTCGAATGAATCCGCATCGCGAAGGCGCGCAGCGCGCGCCGACCAAGTCGCCAGCACGGCATGCATCGTGTGGGCCCAAAGGGCGAGGAGCAAAGCCAGTGGCCGAATGGACACCGGCGGGGGTGCGATGGCGGTAGCAGGTGCGTAATGGGTGGTCATGATCAATTCCGTCTCGAGTGACGTCGCTGGTAAGCGTAAACGCCCACGTGTCGGGATGGAATCGCATTGTTCTTCACGGGTTGGTCGGCTATGCTTACCAGCATGGCTCGTCTTCCGCTCAACACGCTCCCTGCCTTTCGCGCCGTGGCGGAGCTGCAGAACCTGCGCGCGGCCGCGGAGTTGCTGCACCTGACGCACAGCGCAGTCAGCCAGCAGATACGCGGCCTCGAGGAGCAACTCGGTTTTGCGCTGTTCGAACGGCGCGGGCGGCGGCTGGTGTTGAATCCCGGCGGCGAGGCGCTGCTGCGCAGCGTGCAGGGCGCGTTGGCGCAACTCGACGACGGCGTACAGGCGGCCGCCGTCGCGGCCAGCGGCGCGGCACAACGCCTGCGCGTCACCGTGCTGCCCTCGTTTGCGCAGCGGTGGCTGCTGCCGCGGATGAGCGCATGGCACACGCGGCATCCGCATATGGCGCTGGAAATCGATGCGTCGCAACAGCTGGTGGACCTGCAGCGCGAGGGCTTTCATGCCGCGCTGCGCTATGGCAGCGGACCGTGGGCCGGCCTTGATTCCGAGCAGCTCTTCACGCCACCCGTGCGCAAAATCGTCGTGGGCTCGCCTTCGGCGGCGCGACGGCTGGCCGGTGCGCCGCCGGAGGCGCTGGTTCGTGAGCCACTCCTGGGTGACGCCGAACTGTGGGCGCGGTGGTGCAAGGTCGCGGGTATTGCGGCGCGCGTGGTGCCGGTGGCGGTGTTCAACGATGCCGGTCTGATGCTGCAGGCCGCGGAACAGAACCTGGGCCTGGCGCTGAGCCGCGAATTGCTGGCCGCGGATGCGCTGGCCGATGGCCGCCTGGTGTGCCTGTCACCGCATGCGATCTTCGACGAGCCGGCGTTCACCTACCATCTCGTCTATCCATCGAATCTGCGCGACTGGCCGCCACTGGTCGCACTGCGGCAATGGTTACGCGACGAGCTGGAAATTTCGCGCAAGAGCCTGCCTGCAAAATAAATCAGGGTCAGACTTCAATTGATCGCGGCAGCGCCACGCGATCAATTGAAGTCTGACCCTGATTTATTTAATTGAAGTCTGCCTCTGATTTATTGCCACGCCAGCGCGACCACGAACACGCCGAGCATCGTGAACACGATGGCGATCTTGATCGCCGTGCCCAGCAGCATGCCCAGCCATGTGGCAAGGCCCACGGTGCCGGCGCGGCGGACATCGCGTTGCGCGATGAATT
>JBKJSU010000047.1:0-7988 GCA_046594415.1 Casimicrobiaceae bacterium
CTTCGGCACCGGCTACTCGTCACTCACCCATTTGAAGCACTTCCCGATCGACACGCTCAAGATCGACATTTCGTTCATTGCCGATCTCGAATCCGATCCGCAGGACGCGGCGATCACGGAGGCCATCATCGGGCTGGCCCGCGGCCTCGGCCTCAAGGTGGTGGCCGAAGGCGTGGGCACGCGGGAGCAGCTTGAATTCCTCGACCTGCGCGGCTGCGACTGCTTCCAGGGGTTCTGGGCCAGCAAGCCGCTGCCGGCCGATGCATTCTTCGACTACGTGCGCAAGAAGTCGGTTGCCGCCACGGTCGCCAAGTAGGTTCGCTGCGCCGGTTTGCCTTGCCGCGCGCCACGGCCGTATTCGCGGTCACTCCACCGTCGCCACCCACGCGGCCAGCGCCTTGGCGGCGGTCAGCCATTCGGGATCGAGCATCAGCATGTGGGCCATGCCCGGCAGGATCGTTGCGGTCGTGTGGTGATGCGACGCAGTTGCCCGCGTATCCTCGGGCGTCGAGATGCGGTCGCCTTCCGCCCCCAGCACGAATACCGGCGTGGTCGAGCGTTGCGCCGGCGCCCAGTGCAGCCGCAGCGACAGGTCGAACAGCACGCGCGGCGATTCACCGGAGAGGTGCTGCAGCGCGGTTGCCAGGAGGTGCTTCTCCACGCCGTCGCTGAAATAGAACGGCCGCAACGTCGTCATCAGGTCGGCCGACATGCGCCCGGGGTCCATCTGCGCCAGGTGCGGCAGGTAATTCGGGTTGGCGGTGGCGAGACGCGCCGCCACGGGCATCAGTCCGGAGGGCGGCACCGGCGCCAGCAGCGCCGTGCCGCGCACCGGACGCGTGGCCAGCATCCTTTCGCATATGGCCGCGCCGATCGAATGGCCGATCAGGATGGGTGGCGCATTCAGTGTCGCGGCGACATGCTCGACATCCGCGACATAGTCGTCGAGGCTGGCGATGAAGAGCGTTTCCTTCCCGCCGCTGGCACCGTGGCCGCGCAGCGACAGCGCGTGCGCGGGATAGCCGCGCGCCGCGAACCACGGCAGGAAATAGGGTTCCCAGCTCCACGCGTCGCAATAACCGCCGTGGATGAAGAGGAGAGGGGGCTTGCGGCTGGCGCGGGCGGGAAGCCGCGTGCGAACCTCGATGTGATACTCCGGAGCGGCCATTGGTATCCGTGGTAGGTGCAACTGCTGGTAGGATGCGCACGCTCCATGCGCACCGCCAAAAACATCCCGATTGTGCCAGACGCCACGCTTGCGGCGGCGACCTACGACGAGAACTGCCGCCAATGCGGCCGTCTCGCGGCATTTCTCGACACCGTTCGCGCGGCGCATGCCGATTATTGGTGCAAACCGGTGCCGCCGTTCGGCGACCCTGCGGCAGCGCTGGTGATCGTGGGCCTGGCACCTGGCATGCACGGGGCCAACGCCAGCGGGCGGCCCTTCACCGGCGACCACGCCGGCATCATCCTCTACCGGACGTTGTTCGACTACGGCTTCGCCAACCTGCCGGCCGTCGACGGCCGCGGCGACGGCATGCAACTGACCGGCTGCCGGATCACCAACGCCGTCAAGTGCCTGCCGCCGGACAACAAGCCTACTCCCGCCGAGATGCGCACCTGCAATGCGTTTCTTGCCGCCGACCTCGACACGATGCCGGACGGCGGCGCCATCCTGGCGCTGGGTCGTATCGCGCATGACGCCACGTTGCGGGCACTGCGCTTGCGCGCCGTCGACCATCCGTTCGCGCATGGGGCGCGGCATCCGCT
This sequence comes from Casimicrobiaceae bacterium, assembly GCA_046594415.1. Lineage (GTDB taxonomy): Bacteria > Pseudomonadota > Gammaproteobacteria > Burkholderiales > Casimicrobiaceae > VBCG01. Next base: position 1,771 of record JBKJSU010000047.1, read on the forward strand.
GGCCCGCGGCCGGATGCTCCTCGACAGCTACCATTGCAGCCGCTACAACACCAACACACGCCGGCTGACCACGCCCATGTTTCGCGCGGTCTTCGATGCGGTGGCCGACCACCTCGGCCGCTCGCGGCCGGCGAGTGCTGGCGCGTAGGCACCACGCATGACTGACGCCACCACCGAGACGCCGCCGCCCTTCGACGCGGGTGAGCTGCTGCGCTCGCTGCCGCACCGGCCGGGCGTGTACCGGATGCTCAACGCGGCCGGCGAGACGCTTTATGTCGGCAAGGCGCGCGACCTCAAGAAGCGGGTCTCCAACTACTTCCAGAAAACCGGTCACGAGCCACGCATCGCGACGATGGTGGCGCAGGTGGCGCGCGTGGAAACCACCGTCACGCGCTCGGAGGGCGAGGCGCTGCTGCTCGAGAATAATTTCATCAAGTCGCTCGAGCCGCGCTACAACATCCTGTTCCGGGATGACAAGAGCTACCCCTACGTGTGCATCAGCGGCGACACCTTCGCGCAACTGCGCTTTCACCGCGGTGCGCTCGACCGGCGCAATCGCTACTTCGGCCCGTTTCCCAGCGCCGGCGCGGTACGCGAAGGCATGGCGCTGCTGCAGAAGGTGTTCCTGCTGCGCACCTGCGAGAATTCGGTGTTCGCGCACCGCTCGCGACCATGCATGCTGCACCAGATCGGCCGCTGCACGGCGCCCTGCGTGGGCCTGATCGGCGAGGCCGAGTACCGCGAGGATGTGGAGAGTGCCGCGCTGTTCCTGCGCGGCAAGGCCGGCGAAGTGCTGACACAGTTGCAGGCGCAGATGGAGGCCGCCGCCGTTGCGCTGGAATTCGAGCGCGCGGCGCGCATCCGGGACAAGATCGCGCGGCTGCAGCAGCTGCAGGCACGCCAGTTTGTCGAAAGCGCCACGGCGGGCGACGTCGATGTGGTGGCCGCGGCATCGGAGCGCGGCCTGCCCGCCGTCAACGTGGTGATGGTGCGCGGCGGGCGCCACGTCGGCGACCGCACGTTCTTCCCGCGCCATGCCGATGCGCTCGACCCCGAAGCACTGAGCACCATCGTGCCGGCGTTTCTCGAGCAGCACTACGTGGAACGGCCGGTGCCGCCGACCATCGTGGTGCCCGATGTGGACGACCACGCGGCGCTGGCCGAGGTGTTGTCCGCGCAGTCGGGGCAGAAGGTGGAGATCGTCGGCAATCCGGGCGGCGAGCGCCGCGTGTGGCTGGCGATGGCGCTGCAGAATGCGACACTGGCCATCCGCCAGAAGCTGGCGCAGAAGGCCACGCAGGAAGACCGGCTGGCGGCACTGCAGGAGGCGCTGGCGCTGCCCGCCTCCACGCAACGCATCGAATGCTTCGATGTCTCGCACACCATGGGCGAGGCCGCCGTCGCGTCATGCGTGATCTTCGACAAGCACGGCATGCAATCGTCCGAATATCGCCGCTTCAACGTCACGCCCGATCAGGGTGGCGACGACTATGCGGCGATGCGCGAGGCGCTGTCGCGGCGCTGCGCACGGATCGTCGCCGGCGAGTATCCGGCGCCCGACCTGTTGGTGATCGACGGTGGCAAAGGACAGGTGGCGGTGGCCGCCAATGTGCTGGAAGAACAGGGCATGCACGGCGTGCCGCTGATTGGCATCGCCAAGGGCCCGGAACGCAAGGCGGGCGAGGAGGACATCGTGTTTCCCAACCGCGACACCGTGCTCAACCTGCCGCCAGACCATCCCGGGTTGCACCTGCTGCAGCAGATCCGCGACGAGGCGCATCGCTTCGCGATCCAGGGCCATCGGGGCCGACGGGCGAAGGCACGTACCACATCGACGCTGCAGGAAATCACGGGTGTGGGGCCGTCGAAGCGGCGCGCGCTGCTCGCGCACTTCGGCGGCGTGAAGGGCGTGCAGGCAGCGAGCGTGGAGGATATCGCACGGGTGCCGGGCATATCGCTGGCGCTCGCGGAGCGGATCTTCGCGGAGCTACACTAGCGGCCTGCAACCGCGCTCACGCCAACGCGCGGCCCGGCGTGCCGGCGTGGCGCGATTGGGACGTCAGAGCTCCTGCTCGGGAATGAACGGACTGAGCAGCAGGTTCTGCAGGCGGAACAGGAACGTGGTATCGGGCTCCGCCGTGAGGATGACTTCGCCCTCGTCGTCCATCGTCAGCCATTCGAGGCTCTGGCCATCGGTGCCGAACTGCAGCCGGTAGGCACTTTGCAGCTTGCTGATGTGAATGACCCGCAGCACCTCCCGCGCGACTTCCTTGCTCTCCACGATCACGCCCAGCTCCGTATTGCGGGTCGCGGAGCGGGGGTCGAGATTCATCGAGCCGATGAAGACAACCGAGCGGTCGATCACTGCTGTCTTTGCGTGCAGCCGCCCCAGCGACGCGCCCGGAATCGCGAGACCCAGGCGTTTGTTGAGGAGCACGCGGGTGGGGCTCAGCTCGTAGAGGTCGACGCCGTGGCGCAGCAGGTCGACACGATAGCGGGCATAGCCCGTGTGCACCAGCGGTTCGTCGTTGGCCGCCAGCGAGTTGGTGAGGATGGTGACCTTGACGCCGCGCGCGCGCAGGTCGCCAAACGTCTTCACGCCGGGCACGCCGGGAATGAAGTAGGGCGACGACAGCACGACCTCGCTGTGCGCGGCCATCACGAGGTCGAACACGCCCATCGTGACGCTCATGCTGCGCGCTTCGTCGTCGGTCTTGGCGGTCACCTTGTCGGGCGGATCCGCGAAGGCGGTTGCCTTGCCCCAGTGCAGTCCCAGCCGGCCGTCGTCGAGGTCATCGCTGATCGGGCCGTAGCCGAGGATGTCGACCGGGGGCAGCGGCACACTCTGCATCGGGCTGCCTTCGTCGACCAGTTCGTTGAACTGCCGCTGCAACTGATCGCGGTCGAGCGCGGTGGCGATGATGGCCTGCGCCGGGTAGACCTGCAGGCTGTTCCAATAGTGGTCGAAGATACCGACGAGCTGTGGCACGACCGCGCCGACGATGAACGCGTCCATGTCGACGAAGTTCTCGGTGCTGTTGCGCATGAAATATTCGTCGGCAATGTTGCGGCCCCCGGCCACCGCCATCGCGCTGTCGGCGATGAAGAGCTTGTTGTGCATCCGGCGATTGACGCGGTTGAAATCGAAGAGCGATGCCGAGTACTTGGACACCAGCCCGCCGCGCCCGCAGCAGAACGGGTTGAAGAGGCGCACCTCGACATTGGGGAACGCGGCGAGTCCGATGAACATCTCGTCGCCGCCGAAGGTGTACAGGTCGTCGACCAGCAGCCGCACCCGCACGCCGCGCATGGCGGCGTCGCGCAGGTTGCGCAGCAGCAGATGGCCCGTGCGGTCGTTCTGGATCAGGTAGTACTGGACGTCCAGCGAATACCGCGCCCGCTGCGCCAGTTCGATGCGCGCATCGAGCGAATACGCGCCGAGCGGCATCAGCCGGAATCCCGACAGCGCCGGATCGGGGCTCGAATCCTGCGCGATCCGCGCGAGCGGACTTTCCAGCGACGGCGCGATGGCGCTGGAGTGGGGGGCCTCCGGCCGTGTCGGCAACGCTCCGCATCCCGCCAGCAAGAGGCCGGCGAACAACGCCCCGGCTACTGCGGGCGCAAGGCGGCAGGCGCCGGCCCCAGGGGCGCCTCCGCGTGCCGGATGTAAGCATTCCGGCGCCGGCGCGACCAACGAGAGCAGCGGCAACCGGTTGGCCGACGCGCGTACCCGCCAGGCGAACCGGACTAGAATGCGGGCGAGGGTTGCAATGGAGTGTGTCATGAACCGGTTCGTCGTCCCCGTACTGCTTTCCCTTACGCTGGCGATGCCTGCTCGCGCGGCGCTGGACATCGGCGAGGCGGCCCCGGATTTCACCGCGACGGCGGCCAAGGGGGGCACGGTGTTCAGCTATTCGCTGGCCGAAGCGCTGAAGAAGGGGCCGGTCGTACTGTACTTCTTTCCGGCGGCGTATTCGGAAGGCTGCTCGCTCGAAGCCCACCTTTTTGCCGAAGCCATCCCGCAATTCGAGGCCTTCGGCGCTTCGGTGGTGGGCGTCTCCAGCGACGGCATCGATTCACTGTCCAAGTTCTCGGTCCAGGCGTGCCAGAGCAAGTTTCCGGTGGCGTCCGACGAGTCCATGGCCGTGACCAAGGCCTTTGATGCCGCGCTGAAGACGCGCCCGGAGTACGCCAATCGCATCTCCTACGTCATCGCGCCCAACGGGGCCATCGTGTCGCACTACATGAGCCTCAATCCAACCAAGCACGTGGAAAAGATGCTTGGCGCGCTCAAGACGTGGACCGATCGTCCCAAGTGACGCGCGCGGCCGCGCCGGGCTGACCGTCGATACGGGCAGCGGCAGCCACGCACGCGCGCGGTAGAATCACGGGCAGCTCTGTCTCATCCGCAGCGTGCCGCCCGATGCCCCTCAATATCCCGATTGCCCTCACCTGGCTGCGGATCGTCATGATCCCGGTCTTCGTCGCGGTGTATTACCTGCCGGACACGTGGCTGTCGCCCGCCGCCAAGAACTGGACTGCGATGACGATCTTCGCGGTGGCGGCGATCACCGACTGGCTCGACGGCTATCTGGCCCGGCGCTGGGGCGAGACTAGCGCGTTCGGCGCGTTCCTCGATCCGGTAGCGGACAAGCTGATGGTGGCCGCAGCGCTGATCCTGCTGGTCCAGCTGGGGCGCGCCGAGGCCTATCTCGCCGCGATCATCATCGGCCGCGAAATCGCCATCTCCGCGCTACGCGAATGGATGGCACAGCTCGGCAAGACCAAGAACGTGGCGGTGGCCTTCATTGGCAAGGTGAAGACCGCTGCGCAGATGACGGCGATGATCGCGTTGCTGTTGTGGGAGCCTGTCATTCCGGGGGTCTCGACGCCCGTGCTGGGAACGATTGCGCTCTGGGTGGCCGCCATCCTCACGCTGTGGTCGATGTTTCATTACCTACGCCTTGCGGCGCCGGCGTTTCGCGTGGATGGGACGACCGGGCCGCGGTCCACCGTGACCGGCCGCAAGCCCTGACCTGGCGCGTCCCCACTCCGCACTTGCGTGGTCGACACCCGCGAATACGCACTGCGGGCGCGGCTTTCAGCCGAATCGGCAGGTGCATCGGACAACATGGCGGATTGTCGCGCCGCAACATGACTGTTGTCACAATTCAGGTACAAACTGTCTGCCGAGCGTGGCGCCGCCACTTGGAATTGTGACCCGCGTCCCCCGATGACTCCCTACCTGGCGATCGAAAACCTGTCCGTGGCCTATGGCGGCACGACCGTGCTCGATCGCGTGAGCCTCGGCGTCGAGCGCGGGGAAATGATCGCGCTTCTGGGCAGTTCGGGCTGCGGCAAGACCTCGCTGCTGCGCGCCATCGCCGGTTTCGTGCAACCCTCGGGCGGCACGATCCGGGTGGACGGTGTCGATATCACGCACCTGCCGCCGGAAAGGCGCGCCACCGCGATGATGTTCCAGTCCTATGCACTGTGGCCGCACATGAACGTGGCCGCTAACATTGGCTATGGCTTGCGGATGCGCGGCTGGAAGGCCGATGCCATCGCCGCGCGGGTGGCCGACATGCTGAAGCTGCTGCAGCTCGAAGGCTATGAAGCCCGGCAGGTGATGCAGCTATCCGGCGGGCAGCGGCAGCGTGTGGCGCTGGGCCGCGCGCTGGCAGTGGACCCGCACCTGCTGCTGCTCGACGAGCCGATGTCCAATCTCGACTACAAGGTGCGCCTCGAGCTGCGGCACGAGTTGCGGGCGCTGCAGCGGCGCATCGGCATCACCGCGGTGTATGTCACGCACGACCGCGAGGAAGCGCTGACGCTGGCCGACCGGATCGCGGTGATCGATGCCGGCAAGATCGTGCAGATTGGCGCGCCGGAAGAAATTTTCCATCACCCGGAAAGCGCGTTCGTGGCCGGTTTCATGGGCGCGGACAACGCGCTGGACGTGGCGCAGTCGGGCACCGGCGAACTGTCGCCTGCGCTTGCCGGCACGCCGGATGCCGCGCGCCGGCGCGCACATTTCCGCAGCGATGCGGCGCAACTCGCGACGGCTGCCACCGGCCATGACCTACATAGACGGATTGCGCAATGGTGCCCGACAGCACCAGCGCATCCGGCGCATGGCCGGTGGCAGCCGTCGCGAGTTGCGCCGCAGCGCTGCGGAAATGTGCGCGCCGGCGCGCGGCATCCGGCGTGCCGGCAAG
>JBKJSU010000537.1:0-10080 GCA_046594415.1 Casimicrobiaceae bacterium
CATTCTCGCGGCGCGCGCGCTGGGCCTCGATTGCGGACCGATGTCGGGCTTCGACAACGCCAAGGTCGACGCGGCGTTCTTCCCGGACGGGAAGTGGAAGTCCAACTTCCTGTGCAATCTCGGGTATGGCGACAAGACGAAGCTGCACGCGCGCAATCCGCGGCTCGATTTCAGCGAGGCGTGCCGCTTCGAATGACGCGGCCCCGACCGCGCCCCGGCGCGCTGTCGGCGAGGCTGCAGCCGCGCGCACCGCCGTGCGCAGCTGAAGCCTCGCTGATCCAACAAATTATTCGCGGCAACACGACCCTCAATCGAGCTGAGGGCGTGCCAATTGCGCGAAAAATGGAGATGCCGACAGCCGTAGCGCCCCGTCGCAGACGCTAGTACAAGGATACAGTTTCCCAATTGGCAGAGTTTCTCATGAACAACTCGGCAACATTGATTGGTTCCTGTAGAACGCTGAGCGAGAAAATTTATACGAAATCGGTCAGCGCGGATTAGCTACGACTCTTTGGCGAAGTGTCGACGTGTCCATCGCATTATGAAATTATGCCGGTGGCAACGACAACCTCTCGCGACGTACTGATGCTCCTGGTACGAATCGCCACCCACTTAAACGCCAATGACCAGCGGAATTGACCCACTGCCGCCTGCGTGGTTGACCATCGATTGCCAATCAATTAACCGGTTCGCAGCACTGTAAATGCCGGCAACCGTCATTGCGCCGAGGCACCAGCCCATTCCCGCAAACGTTGATGTAGGAGAATGCCGGCTGGCAACCGAAATTGAGCGGCGGACTCATCCGGCCAGGAACGGGGTTGCAACCATGACTACGTATCACCAGCTCACCCAAGAAGAACGATACCTGCTTACCGCACAACGCAGGTGCGGCCGCTCGCCAGCGCATATCGCGCGCGCGCTGGGGCGGCACCGCAGCACGATCACGCGGAAACTGCGGTGCAACATGACCCACCTCGACGGCATGTATCGCGCCGAGAAGGCTCACGGCTACGCCATCGCCCGCCGCCGCCGCCGGTGTCGTCGCGGAGCGGATTTCAGCGCGGCGGTCATGGCGCAGGTAGCGCGGCTGCTGCGCCGGAAGTGGAGCGCCGAACAGCTCTCCGGGGTGCTCAAGAATCGGGGCATGCTAAGCATCAGCCACGAGACCATCGACCGGCGCATTCGCTGGGACTAGCGGGCGGGGGGGGTGACTTGTCGCGGCACACCCGGATCATGAGCAAATTCGGGCGCAAGCGCTACCGCAGCCACGATTCCCGGGGCGGGCTGCCCGGCAAGCGGCCCATTGGCGCGCGCCCGGCGGAAGTCGAAGGCCGCCAACACCTCGGGCATTGGGAAGGTGACACGGTCATGGGCAGCGATATGCGGCATTGCGTGCTCACGCTGGTGGAGCGCAAGACCAGGTACGCAAGTATCAAATAGATGACCGCGCGCAACAAGGATCAGGTGACCCGCGCAGCCACCCTCGCCATCCAGCGGCACTGCCACTGGTTCAAGACGCTGACGCTCGACAACGGCACCGAATTTCACGACTACGCGATGCTCGAACAGCGCTTTCCGGTGAAAGTCTATTTCGCCACGCCTTATCGCTCGTGGAAGCGCGGCACTTACGAGAATTTCAACGGACTGGAACGTCAATATCTACCGAAGGGCATGGGCATGCGTAGCGTCACTCCGACGCAATGCGATCACATCGCCGACGATCTCAACAACAGGCCACGCAAACAATTGGGGTTCAGTACACCAGCTAGGCTGGTATCATCGAAAATAATCAGCGTTGCACTTGCTCGTTGAATCTACGACCTGTTGATTCGGACACAACCCAGCGACTGCGGCCCGCATGTCGGCGTACTTGTCACGCGGCAGCGTCCCGATGTTTCGGGGCGGGCCATTATCCTACGTCGCGGGCGCGCAAGCGATCATTCTGCGCCGCCGCATTGTGGAAGCTCAAGCATCCGTATCCACTTGGCAGCGATTGTTGCGGCTACACGGTTTACCGCGACCCGCGCGGCCACTTGCCGCTCACCGGTTCACCCATTTGCGCAGAAGCCAGCCGACAAACGGTGACAGGCGAGTCCGCGTGTAGGCATTCGCCGCTTGCTTGATGGCCTCGGCCTGCGTCGGATAGGTGTGGATCACGTTTGTCACGGTGCGCAGGCCGATGCCGGCGACCATCGCCAACGAGATGGCGTTGATCATTTCGCCGGCGTGGCGCGCCACAACGGTCGCGCCGAGTATCCGGTCGGTGCCTTCGCGAACGTGGATCTTCACAAAACCGTCTTCCTCACCATCGGCGATCGCCCGGTCGACGTCGTGAATTGGCACCGTGAACGTCTTCACTGGAATTCCGCGCTCCCGGGCCTCCTTGACATAGATGCCGACGTGGGCGATCTCAGGATCGGTGTAAGTACACCATGGAATCGTCAACGCGCTGACTCGTTTGCGCCCGAGAAAAAGCGCGTTCTGCACGACGATTCGAGCGGACGCGCTAGCGGTATCGGTGAATTTGTGCTCGAGGCAGACGTCACCCGCGGCGTAGATGCGCGGGTTGGTGGTGCGGAGAAAATCGTCGACCTGAATTCCGCCTTCAGCATCGTAGCGGATGCCGGCGACTTCGAGGTCCAACCCCTCGACTGCCGGGACACGGCCGATGCCGGTCAAGATCTGGTCGACCGCGATCGTCGCGGCGTTGCCATCGTTGAGCGTTTCGACGCACTTCTTGCCGCCATCGACGCGCACTTTGACGACCGTGGTGTTGAGGTGGATCTCGACGCCGTCGCGTGCCAGGGCTTCGCTGACCATTTGCGCGGCGTCGCGTTCTTCCTTCGGCAGGAAGAGCGGCTCGTCGTGGGCGATGATGGTGCGGGAACCGAAGCGGCAGAAGGCCTGCGCCAATTCGCATCCGAGCGGGCCGCCGCCGATCACGAGCAGACTGGGGGGCAGCGCGGTCAGCTCGAAGACTGTCTCATTGGTCAGGAAGCCGGCTTCGGCCAACCCCGGAATCGACGGCAGCATCGCGCGTGATCCGGTCGCAATCATTGCCTTCTTGAAACGAAGGCGCGTTCCGTCGACGTCGACCGCATCACCGCTCGTGAAGCGCGCGGTGCCAAAAAAGACGTCGATGCCGGCGGCCGTGAGACGCGCTGCCGAGTCGACCCGGCTGATGCGCGATCGGATGCGCCGCATGCGCTCCATCGCCATCGGAAAATCGACCTGGATGTCGTCCGGCGGCCGGGCCCCGTAGTTGGCGGCGTTGCGCATTTCGGCGTACAAACGCGAGGTGCGGATGAGTGTCTTCGATGGCACGCAGCCGTAGTTCAGACAATCGCCGCCGAGTAGGTGGCACTCGACCAGTGCGACCCTCGCGCCCAGCGCAGCGGCGCCGCGCGCTGCGACCAGTCCCGCCGGCCCGGCGCCGATGACCAGTAGGTGGTACGGGTCGCGCGGCCGCGGGTTGCGCCAAGCCGGCGGCCGGGCGTTGGCGCAGAGTTCGCGGTCGTGCGGGTCCGTGGCGGGACGCTCGATGTGCGGATGAGCCTGCAGCATGGTGTTGGCCTTGCGCGTGGCTACAGCCAGCCGCCGCTGAACCCCGCCCGGTGCAGGCCGGTCCGCATATAGGGGTTGTTTCGGCCCAGTTGCCAGAGCAACCCGGAACGGTAGTTCTCGATCGTTAGTACGATCATCCCCTGGTCGAGGCCGAATGCGCCTTCCGAAATCCAGCCGTTCGGCCCGGCTTCGCTGACCGTCGGGTTGAACCCGCTGGCATGAACGAGCTCGTCCATGTTACTAGGTTCTCGCGCAGCCATGGCGCGCAGCGCCGGCAGCACGATCTGGGGTGCGAACACCAGCGACGAGACTATGGAGGCCCCGGTGATCGTGCCGTCGTCGGGGCCGTAGGGAACGCCACGCGCGGCATAGCCTAAGAACGCCTGGCGTCGCCCGGCGACCAGTCGAGGTTCCGCGCTCGGGCCGTCGCCCGCCGAAAGACCCCAGCAATCGGCGGTGTAGCCCCTAAAGCTGTGTGGATTGCGGATCGCGTACTCGCGCTGGACATAGGTTGCGCGGCGGCTGTTCTCGAAATAGTTACAGCGTTTTTCGCGCATGAATTCGTCCTGGATGCCGCGAAAATCGATCCACGCGTGAGAGAACTGGTGGATGAAGAGCGGGCCGGCATAGAGAAAGTCCAACCCATACAGGTTTTCCCACTGATAAGTTACGGTCCAGGCGCGGAAGCTTTGCTCGGTGAGCGGATGTGTCGGCGACGCGAGACCCAGCACGTAGAGGAGCATTGCCTCGCTATAACCTTCCCAGCCGTAATGCAGGAAGCCGCACTCGGGTTTCCAGCCGTGCGCCAGGGCCGAACCGTCGCGCTGCGCCCAGCGCCAGTCGACTCTGCGGTAGAGCGCATCGGCGAGGCGGCGCAGCTCGGACTCCGCCGGTGCCTCGGCCGTGAAATAAGCCGCGACGGTCAGCACGCCGGCGATCAGGAACGCGGTGTCGATAAGCGACAGCTCGGAGAGCCAGACGCGTGTGCCGCTCTCCATGTCGAGAAAGTGGAAATAGAACCCTTGGTAACCGGTGGCGTCCGGACCGCCGGATTGATCGCTGTCCATGAAAAAACGCAGCGTCACCAGCGTGCGCTGAACTGCATCGGCACGTTCGATCCATCCGTGTTCGACGCCGACCGGATAAGCCGACAGCGCGAAGCCGACGACCGCGATGCTCGACGGTGTGCCGCGACGCGTGCTGTCGGCGATCAATCCATTCTGCGGATTCGCAGTCTCCAGCAAGTAGTCGAAGGCAGTACGCTGCAGGCGGTCGAGCAGTGCGTCGTCGGATAACTCCGTTGCGGCTCGCGGCGGTAACGAACTCCACGCTGCACTTGTCCGCACTGCCTCTGGCAGAGAGTCCGGGGGAGAAAGGTCAACCATGGGCGCTCGCTGTCTCTCAGCCCCGCCGTTGTCCAGCGGCAGTGGGAGCCGGACCACGCCCCGATTGCGCAATCGCCCGGTTGACGATCGCCTGCGCTTCTCTGAGAATTCGCTGCAGGTGATCGTCACCGCTGAAACTCTCGGCATAGATCTTGTAGATGTCCTCGGTACCTGAGGGCCGTGCGGCGAACCAGCCGCACTTCGCAATCACCTTGACGCCGCCGATCGGCGCGCCGTTGCCCGGCGCGTTGGCGATAATAGCCGTGATCCGTTCGCCGCCGAGTTCGGAAGCCTCGACGGACTGCGGCGTGAGCGCCGCGAGCTGCTTCTTTTGTTGCGCGGTCGCGGGCGCCTCGACGCGGTCGGCGACCGGATCGCCAAACTCGTGCGCGAGCTCGGTATACAAAGTGCCGGGGTCGCGCCCGCGGCGGGCGGTGATCTCGGCCGCAAGCAGTGCCGAGACGATGCCGTCCTTGTCGGTAGTCCAGACGGTACCGTCGCGACGAAGGAAGGTCGCACCGGCGCTTTCCTCGCCACCGAACCCGAGCGACGTGTCGAGCAAGCCGGCGACGAACCACTTGAAGCCGACCGGGACTTCATAAAGCGTGCGGCCGAGCCGCGCGGTCACCAGGTCGATCAGGCGTGTGCTGACCACGGTCTTGCCGACGGCAGCGTTCGCCCCCCACTGCGGTCGGTGCCGGAACAGGTAGTCGATCGCCACGGACAGGTAGTGGTTAGGCTCCAACAACCCAGCCTGGGCAGTGACCACCCCGTGGCGGTCATGATCGGTGTCGCAGGCCAATGCGATGTCGAAGCGTTCCCTGATGGCGAGCAGCCGCTGCATCGCGTAAGGCGACGACGGATCCATGCGGATCCGGCCGTCCCAGTCGACTGTCATGAAGCCAAACGTCGGATCGACCTGGTCGCTGACAACGGTCAGGTCGAGCCGATAGCGATCGGCGATCCGCGCCCAGTAGTGCACCCCCGCGCCGCCAAGCGGATCGACGCCGATGCGTACCTTCGCGGTCCGGATCACATCCATGTCGATGACGTTGCCGAGATCGGCGACATAGGCGTCCAGATAGTCGTGGCGGTGCGTCGTCGCCGCACCGAGCGCCTGAGCGTGCGGGACGCGCCTGACGCCGTCCAAAACATTCGCGAGCAAGCCGTTGGCTGCGCCCTCAATCCAGCCGGTAACCTCCTCCCCGGCGGGGCCGCCGCTCGGCGGGTTGTACTTAAAGCCGCCGTTGTCGGGCGGGTTGTGCGATGGCGTCACAACGATGCCGTCGGCAAGGCCCGCTGTGCGACCACGGTTGTACGTAAGAATCGCATGCGAGATGGCTGGTGTCGGCGTGTATTCATCGTTCGGCGCCAGCATGACATCGACGCCATTGGCCGCCAACACTTCGAGTGCACTGGCGTATGCCGAGTGCGACAACGCGTGCGTATCGACGCCGAGGAAGAGCGGCCCGTCGATGCCACGGCCCTTGCGGTACTGGCAGATTGCCTGCGTGATCGCCAGCACATGCCCTTCGTTGAACGAGAGGTCGAACGCCGAGCCGCGGTGCCCCGAGGTCCCGAACGCGACCCGCTGTGCCGGCACCGCGGGGTCGGGAACCTCGGTGTAATACGCGGTCACGAGTTTTGGCACATTGACGAGCAACGATCGTGGTGCCGGCTTACCGGCGAGGGGGCTGATTGGGGTGGACATGGCGCCGACGTTGTGCGGTATCAGAATGGGTGCGCAACCTGCGAAAGCGATGATGTCAGTCTCGGCGGCGTCAACGCCCCGCGTCGCGTCGACTCCATCTGCAGCGTCGACGTTGGCGTGCCGCGCGGCGCAGCATCGTTTGATGGACTCACGTGGAACTAGCTCCGACGAGCAGCGAACGCTTTTCTCCGATGCGCGATAGAAGCGCCTTCCACGACTTCACGAAGGCGTCGGCGCCCTCGCGCTGCAACCTGGTGGCAAGCGCTTCGTCGTCGATACCTTGGCCCCGGAATTCCTCGATCACTTCCTCGGCATTGCCGCCACCGACTGGCACCGCGGCACCGACCTTGCCGTGGTCGGCGAACGCCTGCAGCGTCTTTTCCGGAATGGTGTTGATCGTATCGGGCGCCGCGAGCGCTTCGATGTAGAGCGTGTCCGGCGCGGCCGGGTCCTTGGTGCCGGTGCTCGCCCAGAGAAGCCGCTGCGGATGGGCGCCGGCCTTCGCGAGTTTTTGCCAGCGCGCCGAGGCCAGCAGATCGCGGTATGCCTTGTAGGTGCGCATTGCGATGGCGATGCCAAGGCGATTGTGATAGCGCGGCGGCAGCTCTCCCTTCACGGCGACGTCCCAGCGACTGACGAAGAGGGAGGCCACCGATTCGACCTTGGGGTCGCGGCCGGCAGCGATGCGGCGTTCGATGGCGCGCAGGTATGCCTCGGCGAAGGCGACGTATTGCTCGCGCGAGAACAGCAATGTCACGTTGATCGGCACCCCGGCGAAGATCGACTCTTCGACCGCTGGTATGCCGGCGGGCGTTCCGGGAATCTTGATGAAGAGGTTCGGCCGTGCGGCCGCGGCGTGCAGCCGCGCCGCGGCTTCGATCGTCTTTGCGCTATCGTCGGCGAGCAGTGGCGATACCTCGAGCGACACCCATCCGTCGACGCCGCCGGTTGCTTCAAAGACCGGCCGAAACAGGTCGGCGGCCTGCGTCAGGTCTTGCAGCGCGAGTGCGAAGAAAAGGTCCTCGTCGGTCTGACCTTGGCGCGCCAGATGACCGATGGCCTGGTCATACAAGCTGCCATCGCCGATTGCGTGCTCGAAAATGGTCGGATTCGAGGTGAGTCCCGTCAGCGACAGCTCCGAGATGTAACGCGCCAGCGCACCGTTCGTCAGTATTTCCCGGCTCATGTTATCCAGCCAGAGGCTCTGGCCGAGGTCATGAAGCGTTCGCGTATTGCGGTTCATCGTTTCTCCTCCAAACCGTTTGCCCGACGCGTTCGACGCCGTGCGGAAATCCAAGCGGCGCCGCCCCTAGAGGCGGACTGGGGTGTCCACTGTTAGCCTGTTACACCGCATCGACCGAAAGAAACCGTACGGTAATGATGCACAAATCGTCCAGAGAGGAGACAAAAGAACTCATGGAAGAAGATGGGTTCATTGGGGCCTTCCACTGCCTTCAAGGCGGATCAATTGCCTGCTTCTCGCCGTCGCCAGACAGTGTGCAGGCGGGCTCCGGCGTGGCGCCCAGTACGCGCACGCCTGCAGCAATTACGCGGTCATCGGCAAGCGCGCACGCGATCTCGACGGCGCAAGCATTACCAGTCCGGTGCGCCTTACGCTTCGTTACGCTCAGGCGGGAGTCGAACTACTCGACATTGAGCGTCCCCCTCATGTTCGGGTGCAGCGTGCAGATGTAGGCATACTCGCCCACCCTTCGGGCGGTAAATTTCCACTGCTTGCCTGGAGCGATGTCGTGCGAGTCGAATGCGCCCTTCGCGGTAACTGTGTGCGGAAACGGGTCCTTGTTGACCCAAACGACCGTTTCGCCACGCTTGACGGACAGCGTTTCCGGTAGGTATTTCACGCCGTCGATAACGATGGTATGGGTAGCCGGCTTGTCGGCGGTTGCTGATTCAACCGCGACACCGGCGCCGGCGTGGAGCAATCCCCACGCACAGAGCAGTGCAACCTTCAGCCGCCGACTCCGACGCAACCAGTCCCCTCGACCGAAAGACACATTCATGTGCGGCCCGCTCGCCGTTAATTGGCGCAATTACTTCGCGAGCGATGCTTGAATCGTCTTGGCGTGCTCCAGATGTCCGACAAAGGCCGGTCGAACTTTGACGATCAGATCCTTCAATTCCGCGTTCTTGGCATTGGGGATCAGCACCTTGTCGATCGCATCCAGCACCTGCTCGTGATACGCGATCTCGTGGTCGATATACGCCTTGTCAAACGCCGCGCCCTTGAGTCCCTTCAGATTTTTGACGTTTTCCGCGCCGCCTTGCTTCAGGCTCTGGCTGGTCGGATTGTCTTCCGGGGTGACTTTAAGTTTAGTTACCAGCGCCACCGCCTGCTTATTAACGCCGGCATGGTCGGTGACCATCTGCTTTCCGAAACTCCGGACGGACGAGCTCTTGCCTTTTGTACTTGCCAGCTTGCCAGCGTCAATGTCGACCTGATTAGCCGTTACCACGATATGCGCAATTTGCGCGTCGGTGGGTGCGGGCGATGCGGGCGCAGTGCCTGCGGTGCCCTGTGCGAAGGCTCCGCCTGTTGCGAACAATAATGCGCTTGCGAAAATGATGCTCGATGATTTCATTAGTGACCTCAAAAGGTTGACTGAAGCGAAGTTCCAGGCCGGATTTGAAGCGCAACCGATTGCCCGCCCGTCAAAGTCAGCCGCAGGCGATTGAGCCCCAACAACGCGACGTCCGACTCCGGTGTCGGGTGGTTTGACCGCATTGGGTGGGATACAATGGGGGGTGGCAGATGCTGCGTCTGTGCGATAACGAACACAGACCCCGTCAAAGTAGACGATGTCAACTGCGGCCGGGCGTTGGGCGGGACGAAAAGCCTTTGCCCTTCCGGGCGAACCAGCGGCGCCACCGCATAGAGTGGCGAGAGAGATGACCATTGAGTGCGTGGAGGGGCGGGTTGAGGTGGCGGCAGCGGATACCCCGCACTTGATGCGGCCGGTGATCTGATTTGCCTGGCCGGTGGCGAAACCCACTCACTGAAGGCCGTTGAAGACTCATCGGTCCTGATGACCATGCTTTTGCATGGCGCCTAGTTGCCTTTCATTCTGCCGCCGGGCTCGAAGAAGAGCAACGTCGAATTGATTAAGCCTCTCGTCTGCACGATCGGGCACTCGGAGCGGCCAATCGACGCGTTCGCCGATTTGCTCAGGGCCAACGAAATTTTGCGTGTACTGGATGTGAGGACCGTGCCGCGATCTCGCCACAATCCGCAGTTCAATCGCGAGACACTCGGTGCATCCTTAGGCGCGCTTCAAATTGGCTATACGCATCTTCCGGGTCTTGGGGGATTGCGCCACACGCGAGCCGATTCCCTCAACACCGGCTGGAACAATCTCTCGTTTCGCGGCTATGCGGATTACATGCAGTCGCCGGAGTTCGCCG
>JBKJSU010000239.1:0-2779 GCA_046594415.1 Casimicrobiaceae bacterium
GCGCCGGATCGCCCGTGATGGTGAAGACACCGCCGCGATGCGAAATCGTGACGTCGAGCGCCGCCTCGATCTGGCGCAGGTTCGAGTCCATCGGGCCGGCCAGATTGGCCAGCGCGCGGTTGTCGAGCGGGGCCAGCGTGACGGTGTGGCGAGGTCGACGCGGTGCCACTACAAGGCCTGCCTGACGAGCGGCGCGCGCAACGCGTCGTCGAGCGTGGCCAGCGTTTCGGCCAGGTGCGCCCGCGTTTCCGGCGAGCCTTTGTCGCCGCGCTTGCGGTTGGCGATCTCGTCGCGCAGGCGCTTGGCGTCGGCGCGCAGCAGCGCGCGCGCATCGGCGGGCATCGCAGATGCGGGCCGCAGGATGACCAGGGCCACGCGGCTTGCGTACTCGCGCTGCAGGTTGCGGCGGATCAACGGAATGTCCTTGCCGGACGCGACTTCGCTGAAGATCGCATCGTGCAGCGTGCGATAGAGCTCGGCCAGCCGCAGCGCTTCGCGCTGGTCGGCCAATTTGAGCTCGTTGTTGAGCAGCCGCTGTGCAATCTCCGGTCCGAGCAGCGGCCCCAGCACCGCGCGATGAACGCCCAGGACCAATTGGTCGATCGCGATATCGACCGGCGGCGTGGTCCGCGCGATCTCCTGCGCATCGTCGATATCGAAATCCGTCAGCGACAACTTGCGCAGGTACGCCGGCGGAAAGCGGAAGCTGTCGGCCGCGAAGATGGTGCCGGCCAGGAGTTGCAGTGCCGCGCGTTGCTTGTTGGCGGGGATGGGTTCCAGCGGCGTGCGCCCGCTGCCGGCGCGATCCTGCACAATGGTCAGCCCCCCGACGTACTTGGTGGCGAACAGCGCGCTTTGCTGCACTTCGAAGAGGCCGCGCGAGAAGTTGCGGCGCAGGATGGCATAAGACTCGTCGTTGTCGAGCTTGCGGCTCTCGGACAGTTGCCACAACTCGCGCGCGAGTTTCAGCTGCCGCGTGGCGTACACGAGCGGATCGGCGCCGAGATCGAAGGTGTTCACGCGCGGATCGAGACCGCTGTAGTAGACGTAGCTGTCGGCGGTGAACGCGAGCAGCGGCTCGCCGGAACGCGCGGCGATACGCGTGAGCGCGGCCGTTTCGTCCGCGGGCGGGAACTCGCGGTATCCATACTCGATCGCCCAATAATCGTAGGTACCGAGCGTGGACATGTGGTATTCGCCCTGCTTTTCCCCCGGCAAGGCCATGTTGACCGCGTTGTACTCCATCACCGAACCCGCGATGCCGTTCTGGCGGGTGAAATCGCGATCGGCAAGTTGCACTTCGGTGTAGACGGTGGACGCGCTGAAATTGTGCGTCAGCCCGAGCGTATGCCCGACCTCGTGCATCGTCGTGGACTTGAGGCGCGACAGCACAAACGCCTCGGATTCCGCGCTGTCCAGCATCATCGTGCCGCGCGCCTCGAGCAGCGACATCGCGAAGCCCTCGTGCTCGGCCGCTTCCGTGGCGTAGGTGCAATACGGGGCGTCGTTGCGGAACTCGAGCGACGGTCGCAGCGGGACGCTTTCGGCGCCAAAGGTCTTGATCGAACGGATGCTGGAGGCGTCGATGCCGATGTCGGCGTCGAGGATCTCGCCGGTGCGCGGATCGACCAGCGTCGGGCCGATCGCCACGAACGAGCTTCGCGCCGACATCATCCAGCGAATGGACGCATGGCGGATGTCCGACGTGTTGAAGTCGGCGTTCTCGGGCTGGATTTCCACCCGGATCGCGTCCTTGTAGCCGATGCGCTCGAAGGCCTTGTTCCATTCGAGCACGCCGTCGCGAATCGTCGTTCGGTACCGCTCGGGCACCGTGCGGTCGATCCAGTAGACGATCGGCTGCTTCGGCTCGGACAGCGCCGCGGTCGGATCCTTCTTCTCGAGGCGCCAGCGATTGACGTAGCGGATGATCGGGATGCGCCGGTCGTCGGTGGTGAAGTCCCAGCGTTCGGTGGCGAAATAGCCGACGCGCGTGTCCGCGGTCCGCGTGGGCATCGGCAGGTCGGGCAGCTTGGCGATCGAATAGTGAAAGCCGAGGAACAGGCTGCGGATGTCGGGCACCG
Organism: Casimicrobiaceae bacterium; assembly: GCA_046594415.1. Lineage (GTDB taxonomy): Bacteria > Pseudomonadota > Gammaproteobacteria > Burkholderiales > Casimicrobiaceae > VBCG01. The sequence goes on from JBKJSU010000239.1 coordinate 2,082, forward strand.
TTCCCGGCGGCGGCGTCACGGGCTGTCCCGGAGCAGGCATAGATATGCGCGCCAGCGCGTAGTGCGCCAGCACGTTGAACGAGACGAAGTCAGCCGTGCTGCGCACTTCCTTGAACGACGAATTGCGCGCGTCGAATCCGTACGACTGCCGGTAAGCCCGCTCGAGTCGCGGCGCCGTCGCGGTGAGGTCGGAAAAGAAGAGGGCGTTGGCTTCGATCAGCACCGATTTACGTTCCGGATGCGGCGCGGACAGGACGGCCGTGCTGGCCAGCAGGCTGTCTGAAAAGCCCTCGGCGACCGCGCGCGCTTCCGGCGTGCCCGCCTTCGCCGTGTATTTGACGTTGCGTGAAATCAGCTGGACGCTGCCGCCGACTTTGCGAAACAGGACAATGGCCGGGCTCGCGAAGCGGCCGCCGCTGCCCATCGAGCCGGCCAGCAAGCCGTTCTCGCCGAGGCCCTGATCGAGGTTGGTGGAAAAGAAATAGAGACGGTCGAACTGATCGGGCGCGAGTTCGATCAGCACCTTGTCGTCCTTTTGCCAGAGCGGCAGCATGCCCGGCAATTCCTTGTAGTCCTTGGCGACGTCGGCAAAACTGCGCAGTGCGCCGGGCGCGGGGGCCGGCACCGGCGGCGCGGCGGTCGCGCTGCCGGGGGCGCCGGCCAGGCGTTGCGCATTGGCGATCGCGGAGGCCGACGGG
>JBKJSU010000489.1:0-2866 GCA_046594415.1 Casimicrobiaceae bacterium
GCGCAGCACCAGCCCCTTGTCCGCCGCCAGCGGTTGCAACTCGGCCAGCACGCGGGCGAAGAGCGGCGCCAGCGCCACGCGCGTCCATGCCGGCGCAAAGCCACCGACCTCCAGGCGCGACAGGTCGAGCAGTTGTTCGAACTGGCCTTCGAGGGTCGCGACGGCGCCCTGCATGCTGCGGACCAGCGGCTTCATCTCCGTGCCGTTGGCACGCACGGCGAGCGCAGCGGTGTAGAGGCCGAGCGCGTGCAGCGGCTGGCGCAGGTCGTGACTGGCGGCCGCCAGCAGGCGGCTCTTGCCCCGGTTGGCCGCTTCCGCCGCGGCGCGCGCCTCGTCGGCCGTGCGCGACTTCGTCTTCAGTTCCGCGATGAGATCGAGATTCTCGTAACGCATCGCGAGCGAGCGCGTGAGGATGTCGTTCAACTGATGCCCGAACACCAGCACGAAGGCGCCAACCACGCCCATCACCACCGCGGTGTAGAGATGGACCTGGTCAGTCTCCAGCGCCACCCGGACGATGAGCGGCACCAGCGCCGGCAGGACGAAGCCGTAGAACGCCGGACGGTAGACGGCAGTGAGATTGAGTCCGCCCAGCACGACGCCGAAGATGCAGACGATCAGCAGCGCCTGATGCGCCGTCGACGCGGGAAACATGACCAGCCCGGCGATGCCCCAGAGGACGCCGCCCAGGGCCGATCCGACCGCCCAGTAGCGACCCCAGCGCGCGGCGGCGTCCACGCCCGGCTGCTCGCGCCGCCACGCGTGCGCCAGCACGCCGCGCCATGCCTGGTTGGCCACGATCAGCACCCCCCAGGCTGCCATCCACCAGGGCGAAACCTGCCCCCACATCACGGTGCACAGCAAAGAGCCTCCCAGCAGCATCGACGCGGAGGTGCGATGCCAGCCGGCATAGAGCTGCGCCACTTGATCAGCGTGGGCGCGGGCGAGAACCGCCGGAGGCAGCGCCAACCCGTTCATGGGCGATCCAATTTTCGAGCGAAGGTGGCGGGATCAACTGACGCGGCGTGTCGACTCGACATCGATGCCGCGGCGCGCCAGTTCCACGATGGCCTGTGATCGCGAGTGTACGTTCAGCGCCCTGAGGATCGCGCTGATGTGGACCTTGATGGTGCCCTCGGACAGCCGCAGGTCGCGGCAGATCATCTTGTTGGGCTTGCCCTGCACCAGCAGCAGCATCACGTCGCCCTGACGTTGCGTGAGTCCGAGCGCGTCGATGTCGATGCCGTCGAGCCGCGTTCGCGGCGCACGCGCGATGTCGCGCGTGACGTGCTCACCACCGGCCAGCACGGTACGCACGGCGTCGAGCAGCAGGTGGGGATGGGCCGTCTTGGCGATGAAGCCGCGCGCGCCAGCGCCCAACGCAGCCCGCACGGTTGCGCCATCGTGCGTAGCGGAGAGCACCACGACGGGGAGACGCGGGTGGTCGCGCCGCAACTCGCCCAGCAGGTCGAGTCCGTGCGCGCCCGGCAGCGCCAGATCGAGCAGCACCAGCGCGCAATCCGGATGGCGCGCGAGCATGACCAACGTTTGCTGGCGGTCGGCAGCGCCGAGGATCTCGAGCTTGGGCTCGAGAGTCGGCAGCACTTCGGCGAGCGCGTGCAGGATCAACGGGTGGTCGTCGACGACAAGGATCTTCATGGAGCCTCCGCAGGGATCGGTGCGCCGGCTTGATGGCCGGCAACGCGACTATGCAACGACGCGGAGGGCGAAACTACTGTCGGAAACGACAGGTATGAAAGGGCGCCTCGCCTACAGGCACATGCGCGGCGCATTGGATCCGCAGCCACAGGCACCAACGCAGCGCGTGGGACCTGCAGCCACAGGCACCAACCCTACTCGTGCCGCAACGCGTCGATGGGCGCCAATCGCGACGCGGTGCGCGCCGGATAGAAACCGAAAAACACGCCGATCGCGCCGGAGAACCCCACCGCCAGCACGACCGAGCCCATGCTCACCTCGGTGCGCCATCCCGCCAACTGTCCCACCGCAATGGAGGCGGCAGCACCAATGACGATGCCGATCAGGCCGCCGATCAGTGCGAGCGTGACCGCTTCGACCAGGAACTGCGTCAGGATGTCGCGGCCGCGCGCGCCCACCGCCATCCGCAGGCCGATCTCGCGCGTGCGCTCGGTGACGGAGACCAGCATGATGTTCATGATGCCAATGCCACCGACCACGAGCGACACCGAGGCGATGGCGGCCAACAGATAAGCCAGCACCTTCGACGAAGCTTCCTGCGCCGCCAGCACTTCCGACAGGTTGCGCAGGAAGAAATCGTCCTCCTGGTTGGCCGCAAGTTTGTGGCGCTGGCGCATCAGGTCGCGCATTTCCTGCTCGGTGACGGTCATGTCGGCACCGTCGCGCGCACGCACGGTGATCGAGCCCACGTTGCGGCTCTTGACCTGCTGGCCGCCCAGCACCCGCTTGCGGGCCGTGGTGATGGGAATCAGCACGACGTCGTCCTGGTCCTGCCCGACCATGCTCTGGCCCTTGCGTTCGAGCACGCCGATCACCGTGTGCGGCACGCGCCGGATGCGCACCGTTTCGCCCACCGGATCGGCTTCGCCGAACAGCGATCGCGCGACAGTCTGGCCCAGCAGCACGACTTTGGCGGAGGCATCCACATGCGACTGATCGAAATTCTTGCCGCTGGCAACGTCCCACTGGCGCGTCTCGAGGTACTCCGGCGTGGTGCCCTGGATCTGGGTGGCCCAGTTGCTGTTGCCGAACACGACCTGGCCGTTGCCGCGCAGGATGGGCGCGGCGACCTGGATGCCGGAAACCTCCTTCATCATGGCGTAGGCATCGTCCTCGGTGATCGTGAGCTGCGTGCCCGAACCCTGGC
>JBKJSU010000517.1:0-3526 GCA_046594415.1 Casimicrobiaceae bacterium
GCGCCCCGGCGCCAGGCCCGGCCAGTTGTGCAACGCGTAGACCTGCTCGGCCGGAAAGCGCTCGAAGAGTCCGTCGTCGATCATGGCCTTGGCGCCGGCGAAGCCTTCTTCGCCGGGCTGGAAAATGAGATAGGCGGTGCCGTCGAAATTGCGCGTCTCGTGCAGATACCGCGCGGCGGCAAGCAGCATCGTCGTATGCCCATCATGCCCGCAGCCATGCATGCGGCCCTCGTACCGCGACTTGTGCGCGAATTCGTTCTCCTCCTGCATCGGCAGCGCATCCATGTCGGCGCGCAGGCCCACCGAGCGCCCGCTCGTGTGCCGGCGACCGGGAATCACGGCCACGATGCCGGTCCTGCCGATGCCCGTGTGGTGCTCGATGCCCAGCGCCGCCAGCTGCTCCTGCACCACCTTGGCCGTGCGGTGTTCCTCGAAGCCCAACTCCGGATGCGCATGCAGGTCGCGCCGGATCAGCGTGAACTCGTCATGCCAGCGGTGGATGTAATCGGAGGGCTTCATCGGCGGTAGGTGGGCTGTGGAGGAATAGGCGACCGGCGGTCAGTGACCCGCACCGGCGCCGACTTCGAAACGCAACCGGGGATCGACCGCGTAATAGAGAAGATCGACGACGAGATTGATGATCACGAACACGAGCGCGATGAAGCAGAGGTAGGCCGCCATGATCGGGATGTCGGCGAAGTACACCGCCTGGATGAACAGGAGACCCATGCCCGGCCACTGGAACACCGTCTCGGTGACCAGCGCAAACGCGATGATGGCACCCAGCTGCAGGCCGATGATGGTGATCACCGGCACCAGCGTGTTCTTGAGCGCATGGCCGAAGTGGATGGCCCGGTCGGAGAGGCCGCGGGCCCGGGCGAACTTGACATAGTCGGTACGCAGGACCTCGAGCATTTCCGCGCGCACGAGCCGCATGATCAGCGTCATCTGGAAGAACGACAGCGTGATCGCTGGCAGGATCAGCGCCTTCCAGCCGCTGGCAGTGAGCAGGCCCGTGGTCCACCAGCCGATGGCCACCGTATCGCCCCGGCCGAACGACGGCAGCCAGCCGAGCTGCACGGCAAACACCAGGATCAGCAGGATGCCGATCAGGAACGTGGGCAGGCTCACGCCCACCAGCGATATCGCCAGCAGCGCCTGCGCGGCGAAGGTCTGCCTTCGCAGCGCCGTGTAGACGCCGGCCGGGATGCCGATGAGGACGGCCAGCAGCGCCGCGGCGACCGACAGCTCGAGCGTGGCCGGCAGGCGTTCGCGGATCAACGTCGACACCGGGCGCCCCTGGCGCAGCGACAGGCCGAATTCGCCGTGCACCGCGTTGTCGACGAACTTGACGAACTGCACGTAGAACGGGCGATCGAGGCCGAGTTCGCGGCGCAAGTCGACCCGGTCCTGGATCGTGGCTTGCTGCGGCAGCATGAACGCCACCGGATCGCCGGTGAAGTTGAAGAGGCCGAACGCAATGAACGCGACCACCAGGAGGACGGCGATGGACTGCAGGACGCGACGGAGGATGAACGCCAGCATTTAGCCGCGTATTCTCGCCGCACGGGTCGCAAACAGGCAAATGCCCGCGGCCACCGACACGTTGAGGCTCTCGACGGTCCCGCCCAGCGGAATGCCGACGACGCGGTCGCAGGATTCGCGCGTGAGCCGGCGCAGGCCCGCGCCTTCGGCCCCCAGCACCCACGCGACCGGCCCTGTAAGGTCGGCCGTTACGATGCTTTCGCCGCCGGCATCGGCGCCGATCAGCCAGACCTCGCGCTCCTTCAGTTCGCGCATCGTGCGCGCCAGGTTGGTGACCGCGATCACCGGCACCGTGTCGGCGGCGCCGCTGGCCGTCTTCATCACCGTGGCTGTGACGCCAACCGCGCGATCCTTGGGCACGATCACCGCCTGCGCGCCGAAGGCATCGGCGCTGCGCAGACAGGCACCGAGATTGTGCGGATCGGTGACGCCGTCCAGGATCAACAGCAACGCAGGTTCGGCCGGATCGGCCAGCACGTCGTCCAGCGTGACGTGCGGCAACGCGTTGTCGACCACCGCGACGATACCCTGGTGCGTGCCGGCGCCGGCCAGTGCCGACATCCGCGTCGCATCGACGACGTGCAACGCCACGCCCGCGGCCTTGGCACGCGCGGCGATGTCGCGGGCGCGGCCATCGTCGCGGCCCGCCTGCAGATACAGCGCGTGCACCGAGTCGGGCCGCTGGCGCAGCCGCGCGGTCACTGCGTGAAAACCGAAGATGGGGCGGGTATCGGACAAGGGGATGCGGATGCCGGACGAGGCGTAGACGTGCTAGTGTAACTGCGCCGCGCACTTCCGCGCTCGACCCGCGCCCTGCTCTTCGTGCCCGAACTCTCGCTCACCGCCGACCTGCGCAATTTTCTCGTCGCCTTTGGTCTCGTCGTGGCGGGACTGCTTCCGATCATCAATCCGCTGGGCAGCGCCCCGATCTTCCTGGCGATGACCACGGGCAGCTCCGACGCGGCGCGGCGCCAGCTCGCCTGGCGAATTGCAATCAACTCGTTCGTGCTGCTGATGGGTTCGCTGATCTTCGGCGCCTTCGTCCTCAAGCTGTTCGGGCTGTCGGTGCCCGTGGTGCAGGTGGCCGGCGGCGCGGTGCTGTGCGCGCTCGCGTGGAACATGCTGACCGGCGAGCCCGCACCCGCCATCGAGACCGCGGCATTGCCGGACGACAAGGCGCTGCTGCGCGCGTTCTATCCGCTGACCCTGCCGCTGACCGTTGACCCCGGCGCGATATCGGTCGCGATCACGCTGGGCGCCAATCACGCCCACGGCGTCGAACGCGTGCTGACCGGCGTTCTCGCCGCCGTGTGCGGCGTGGGGTTGATCTCGGGCACCGTCTGGCTGGCGTATCGCTACGCGAAGCGGGTGGGACAGTGGCTCGGCCACAGCCGCACGATGGTGGTGCTGCGGCTGTCGGCGTTCATCATGCTGTGCATCGGCGTTGAAGTCATGTGGAACGGCGCCAAGGCCCTGCTGGCCGAGTTGCCGTTCGTCAATGCGCCGGCAGCGGTTGTGGCGCCGGCCCCGGCGCCACGATGACCGTCGTACGGCGGCATCGGGTGGAGGCCATACGTTTTGGCCGTCAGCGCGCTGCCCGCCGATCGTAAATCCGCTGGGCCTGCACCCGTGTTTCTTGCCCTAATCGACAAGGTCGACGCCGCCCCGACGGATCCCGCGAATCGGCGTGCAGATCATGTGGAACGGCGCGGACGCGCGGCGGGACATCACGGTGCCGCCGCGCGGGCGCGGCCCCTCAACGGCCAATGCCGCCGGGCCGGCCGCCGGTTGCCCGGGTGTCGCGTCCCGGGCTATAATTTAAGGCTTGACATGACTTAAGCCGGCATAGCTCAGTTGGTAGAGCAGCGCATTCGTAATGCGAAGGTCGGGGGTTCGACTCCTCTTTCCGGCACCAATTGCATCCTCGAGCCGTGCATCCGCCGTTCAAGGCTGGTAGCCGCTCCGCTTGACGACAGGCTCC
>JBKJSU010000527.1:0-3887 GCA_046594415.1 Casimicrobiaceae bacterium
ACTTCCGCCAAAAAGGCGACGCGCAAGATTGCCCGCCGCACCATCATCAACAAGTCGCGCCGCACCCAGATGCGTGGCGCGGTTCGCACCGTCGAAGAAGCGATCAAGAGCGGCGACCGCGAAGCGGCGCTGAAGGCGATGACGCGCGCGGAACCGGAACTGATGCAGGCAGCGCAGTGCAACATCATCCACAAGAACAACGCGAGCCGAAAGGTTTCGCGGCTGACGCATCAGATCGCAAAGCTCGCGAAATAAAACTGATCGAAAAAGATATTCGTCAAAAAGCCCGGTCACGCCGGGCTTTTTCTTTTTGTACTTGCACCCGCTGCGGCCGGGGGTCGGCGAACGCTGGCGCGACCGTAATTTTACTGGCGCTATGTGGGAAGCCGGTCTTATGAACTTCGGCAATGCGCAAGCGGCGTTGATACAGGTCAATGCTCGGCCACATAGCAAGTGAGTGCGCTGCAAAACGTTTCAGGGTTACCCTATTCCGACGATCAAAAAAAATGGCGCTTGCGTAGTCACTTATCGGCATAGCGCCGCCCGCTTGTTGGAAAACTCATTCCCGCCCCACTCAACCGTAAACAAATTATGAATTTATTTTGCGCGATTGTCAGAAATGTCACAGCGCTGCCGGGTTTCGAATCTATGCGCAGATTCAAAACCTTGCCGCTCGCTGCGAAACATGTCGGCTGATTTTGCGAGTGCGAAGTGGTTTTTGCTGGTGCTCGCGCTGAATCATTTTCGTTGCGGGAAATAGGGCATGATGTATCTCTTAGGGCGTTCGCGGCGCCCACGGCTCTTCAGACCAGCGCGGTTTTAAGAGACGGGGCGGACGTGCAAATCGGCGGCGGTGTGCGCGTTGGCGACGCTTTCCAAGCGATTGTCGGAGTAAACCTCATAGCGATATGAGGAATGTGGTTTTGTGTCGAAATTTCTCAAGTGGGGCATTCGTGTTGCGCTCACGTTGAAAAAAGAGAAATACGAGACTGGCCAACCGGCAATTGCAAGGCGAAGCACCCGAACGGGTTAAAAAGCGGGCTGACTAAACGGCACGGCGTCTGGACGGCTTGAGCTTCAGGCGTTGCCGGTGGAATTTGAAACACGCGTAGAATGACACCTTGCCGCGAGCAGTCGTGGCGAGAGGGGGAGGCTGTATGCTTTACGGAATCATCGCGGTAATCGACCAGATGCCCGTTTCAACCGATGACGTATTGGACGCCTTAGTCGCCGCCTGCACGCGCCCCCCCGCGCGAACTCCGGACAGACCGTTGAGTACGCGCTGACCTCGCGAACGCTGCTCTTCCAGCCGACGATATAGCCCGACGGCGTCTTGCCGAACGGCCGGTCTATGGCTCGAGACCCAGCATCGCTTGAGGTCACGCCGTGCGTAAACACGCGCATGGCGGCTACACCGGAATCTTACTCCATCAGAAAAGTCGTCGGACAATGACAAATATCGAACAGGATCGCTGGTCACGCGTGAAGGGGCGGCTGCGCACGAGCGTCGGAGAGGACGTCTATACAAGCTGGTTCGCGCGCATGGACCTGGAGAGCGTGCAGGACGAAAGCGTCCGCCTTTCGGTGCCGACGCGGTTTCTCAAGAGCTGGATCCAGGCGCATTATGCCGAACGCGTTCTCACCTGCTGGCAGGCCGAGATGCCGGAGGTGCACCGCATCGACCTCACCGTGCGCACCGCGATGCGTTGTGCCGCGCCCGCCAAGGAAGCGGCCGCCCCACTCGATTCCCGTCGCCCCGAGCGGCCCGACGGCCGGCCGGCGCCCGAACTGCGCGCCACCGCGATCGCGCCGGTATCCGCCAGCCATGACGCGCTCGGCGGTTCGCCGCTCGATCCGCGCCTGACCTTCGGAAGTTTCGTCATTGGCCGCTCCAACACCTTGGCCCATGCCGCCGCGCGTCAGGTGGCGGAGGGACGGCGCGGCGACAGCGTGATGTTCAACCCACTCTATATCCATGCCGGTGTCGGCCTTGGCAAAACCCACCTGCTGCAGGCGGTGACCTGGGCCGGCAATTCCGGCAGCGAACGCAAGGTGCTCTATCTCACCGCGGAAAAGTTCATGTACGGTTTTGTCGCCGCGCTGAAGACGCAGACGGCGCTCGCCTTCAAGGAAGCCTTGCGTGGCATCGACGTGCTCGTGATCGACGACCTGCAGTTCCTGCAGGGCAAATCGGCCCAGGCCGAATTCTGTCACACCCTGAACGCGCTGATCGATGCCGGCCGCCAGGTGGTGATCGCGGCAGACCGTCCGCCGTCCGACCTCGAGAGCCTCGACGACCGCGTACGCTCGCGCCTCGCCGGCGGCCTGGTGGTCGAGATGGGATCGCTCGGCGAGGAATTGCGGCTTGGAATCCTGAAGTCGCGCGTCGCCGCAGCCCGCGCGCATCACGCCACCTTCGACGTGCCGGCGCCGGTGCTGGATTATCTGGCGCGCACCATCACCCATAACGGCCGCGACCTCGAAGGCGCCATCAACCGCCTGTTGGCGCACAGCAAGCTCAACGCCCAGCCGGTGACGCTGGAAATGGCCGAGCGCGAGGTGCGCGACCTGATCCGCCCGCAGGAACCCAAGCGCATCAAGATCGAGGACATTCAGCGCGTGGTGGCCCGGCAGTACAATGTCAGCCGCTCCGACCTCTTGTCCTCGCGCCGTACCGCCAATGTGGTGCGCCCGCGCCAGGTTGCGATGTATCTGGCGAAAACCCTGACGCTGCGCTCGCTGCCCGAAATCGGCCGCCGCTTCGGCGGACGCGACCACACCACGGTGCTGCACGCTGTGCGCAAGATCGAGGCGCTGGTCGCCAAGGACGTGGCGCTCTCCGAGGAGGTCGAATCGCTGAAGCGTCAATTGCAGGAGTGAAATTTTCGCCGTTCGGTGACGGGGGAGCTTCATTCTGTCGCTCCGGCGCAAGCCGGGGCCAGAGCGCCGGTGTTCCGCCCGGAGGCAACGGATTTCCGGCAAAACGTGGGGAACGAGCGCCCGTTCCGCTTGCGCTGGCCGGCCATCCGCGCCACCTTGCGGTCCCCCCTTAGGGTCTGGTCAAATCCAGCTTCGATCAGGCTTTTCGGGTTTCAAATGCCGCGGCGCGCCTTTGGGCCGCCCGGCTTTTCCATCTCCGGGATCAGGCGGGAATTGCAATGAAGGTCACCGTCGAACGCGCGCAACTGCTGAAATCGCTGGGCCACGTCCATCGCGTGGTCGAGCGCCGCAACACCATTCCGATCCTCGGCAACGTGCTGATCCGCGCCGAAAACGCCCAGCTGTCGTTGAAAGCCACCGACCTCGACCTCGAGGTGACGGAGATGCTGGCGGCGGAAACCGCCACCGGCGGATCGACCACCGTGCCGGCGCACATGTTCTACGACATCGTGCGCAAGCTGCCCGACGGCGCGCAGATCGTGCTGGAAGGCGACGGCGACCGTTCGGTGCTGGCGATCCGCGCCGGCCGCTCCCGCTTCACGCTGCAGACCCTGCCCGAAAACGACTTTCCGGATCTCGCCGCCGGCGACATGACGCATTCGTTCACGCTGGCCGCCACCGATTTGAAGCGATTGATCGACCGCACGCAATTTGCGATCTCGACGGAGGAAACCCGCTACTACCTCAACGGCATCTATCTGCACGCCGCCGGCAGCGCCAAGGCGGCAACCTTGCGCGCGGTCGCGACCGACGGCCATCGCCTGGCGCAGGTCGATCTGCCGCTGCCTAAGGGTGCGTCGGGCATGCCGGGCGTCATCGTGCCGCGCAAGACGGTCGGCGAAGTCCAGCGCCTGATCGAGGATGCCGAGGCCGAGGTCACCATCGAACTGTCGCAAGGCAAGATTCGTTTCACCATCGGCCATGTCGTGCTGACGTCGAAGCTGATC
>JBKJSU010000011.1:0-5222 GCA_046594415.1 Casimicrobiaceae bacterium
CGGATGCGCTTCGTCGAAGTAGATTTCCGAATAGCACTCATCCGAAGCAATGACGAAGCCGTGTCGATCGGACAGTTCGAACAGCGTGCGCCATCCGTCGAGATCGAGGATGCGGCCCGTCGGGTTGTCCGGTGAGCAGACGAACAGCAGTTGCGTGCGGGCGAGCACGGCGGGCGGGATGCCGCGCCAGTCGTGCGCGAATCCGGCCGCAGGATCCGCATTCACGCACCACGTCTGCGCGCCCGCGAGCAACGCCGCGCCTTCGTAGATCTGGTAGAACGGATTGGGCACGACCACGGTGGCATCGCCGCGGGAGCCGTCGATGACGGTCTGCGCAAACGCAAACAGCGCCTCGCGGCTGCCGAGGATCGGGAGCACCTGCGTCGCCGGATCGAGCGCGTCCAGGCCGTGCCGGCGAACCAGCCATCCGGCGATCGCCTCGCGCAGCGCGGGCGGTCCGATCGTCGTGGGATAATTGGACAATGCGCCGACCCCGCGCATGAGCGCAGCGATGATCAGCGGCGGCGTAGCGTGCTTCGGTTCGCCGATCGACAGGCTGATGGGACGCTTGTCGGGTGGCGGCACGATGCCGGCCATCAGGGCGCGCAGTTTCTCGAAAGGATAGGGTTGCAGCGATGCCAGTCGGGGATTCACGCGCCGGTTCCAGGGTGATGGTGGCCGATTATAGCGACCGCCTCGCGCCGCCTGCGGCACTGCCAAGGGGGATTCGCGCGTGACGGCGCGCCGCAGCGCGGCGACAGGGGCGTTGCTGCTGGCGCTCGCCGCAGGCGCCATGGTCGTCGCCACGTTCGGATGGCGCGCGCTGGGACCCTCCGCACTGACCGCAACGCCGGGCGCACCCAAGGACCCGTTGCCCACGATCCTTGCCTCCGGACTGTGGAGCGGGGCCGCGCCCGTCACGGAAAGCCGCACCGAGGCCGCGCCTCGCCTGGCCGGCGACGCCCGCCTGCTCGGCGTCTTCGCCGAACGCGACGGCGCCGGCTACGCACTGTTTCGACTGGCCGACGGCCCGCGGCTGGTTGCGCGCGGGCAGGAAGTCACGGCGGGATCGCGGCTGACCGCGGTGCGACCGGATGGCGTCACGCTCAGTGAAAGCGGCGGCGAGCGCACGCTGGTGCTGCGTGCCGACAAGCAAGCGCCATTGGCGCCGCCCGTATCCGCGCCCGCTGCTGCCGGGGCCACGGTCACCCCGGTGCGCGCGGCCGCCGCGCGCAATCCGGCATGTGCGCCGCCACCGGGCTTCAAGGGCTCGGTACTGCGCCTCAACGCGGAATTGTTCCAGGGCATCGTCGCCAAGCCGGAATCGTGGGCCGCGATGGTGGCGCCCGAACGCGGCGCGTTGGTGGTGCGCGACGACAGCGGCTTCATCGCGATGCTGGCGATGAAACGGCAGGATCGTCTCGAACAGGCCAACGGGATTGCGCTGGCCGCACCGGAGGACGTCGTGGGCGCCGTGTTGCGCCCGCTGGCGGGCAATCAGCCGGTGCGGATCACGGGCACGCGCGACGGGGCGCCGCGGGAATGGCTGCTGCTCAATGCCGGCGCCTGCCCGGCCTGACGATCACGACGCCGGCGCGCTCCCGCGCTCCGGCAACCAGGCCAGCACGTCGATCGGTTTGGCGATGACACCGGTGGCGGGCCAATTCGCATAGTCGCCCTGCGGCCCGACATAACCGTAGGCGGCCGCGAGCGTCGCCATGCCGGCGGCGATGCCCGCCTCGATATCCCGCAGGTCGTCGCCGACGTACACGCACTGCGCCGGCGCGCATTGTAGCGCGGCGGCGGCGTGCAACAGCGGGGCCGGATGCGGCTTGGCATGCGGCGTCGTGTCGCCGGAAACGATCACGCCGGCGCGCTCCGTCAAGGCCAGCGCCGCGGTCACCGGACCGGTGAACCGCGTGTGCTTGTTGGTGACGATGCCCCAGCGAAAGCCGTGGCGCGTGAGGTGCGTCAGCAACGCATCGACACCGTCGAAGAGACGTGTGGTGTGCGCGAGGCGCGCCGCGTAGTGATCGAGAAACGCATCCCGCAGCGACGCATAGCGAGGATCGTCGGGCAGCACGCCCATGCCGGCCTGCAACATGCCGCGCGCGCCGGAGGATGCATATGCGCGCACGGCGTCCACCGCAAGCGGCGGCAGGCCCGCCTCGGCGCGCACGCAGTTCAGCGCGCCCGCCAGGTCGCCCGCGGAATCGGCCAGCGTGCCATCGAGGTCGAACAGCACCGCTGTGACTGGCAGCGGACGCGCCACGGCGTCAGGCCGCATGCGCCGGCTTGCGGAAGGCCGCGATGTAATTGACGGAGGTGTCGTGCTCGAGGCGATAGACGCGCGTGAATGGGTTGTAGGTCATCCCGATCATCGCGGTGGGATCGAGGCCCGCGCGGCGGGCAAACCCGGCCACCTCGGCGGGACGGAGGAAGCGCGCCCAGTCATGCGTGCCGCGCGGCAGCAGCCGCAGCACGTATTCGGCCCCCACGATCGCGAACAGGTACGACTTGGGATTGCGGTTCAGCGTGGCGATGACCACCGTGCCTCCGGGCCGCGCCAGCCGCGCACAGGCGGCGACAGTCGAGGCAGGATCGGGCACGTGCTCCAGCAACTCCATGCAGGTCACGACGTCGCGGGATTCGGGCTCAGCGTCGGCAAGCGCCTCGGCAGCGATCAGCCGGTAGGACAGGTCGGCGCCGGATTCCAGTCGATGCAATTGGGCGACGCCGAGCGCCTTCTCGGACAGGTCGATCCCGGTCACGCGGGCGCCGGCCACCGCCATCGCCTCGGCCAGGATGCCGCCGCCGCAGCCGATATCGACCACATCCTTGTCGGCCAATCCGCCGGCGGCGTTGGTGATCCAGTCGAGGCGCAGCGGGTTGATCTGGTGCAGCGGCCGAAATTCGCTCTCCGGGTCCCACCAGCGGTGGGCCAGCGCGGAAAACTTGGCGAGTTCGGCGGGGTCCGCGTTGGCGGTGGCAGTGGGAGGGGTCATGGGCTTCCGGGACTGGTGATCTTGCGCTGCCAGGCGCGGGTGCGATGCAGCAGGGCGTTGACGTCGATTGTGGTCAGCTGGCGCCCGTCCACGATTCTAGCCCCCCCGATCCAGACATCCGTCACGCATTCGCGGCCGGCCGCATGGACAAGGTGGGACACGGGATCGAAGACCGGCGCGGTGGCGACGCTGTCGAGGTCCACGGCCACGAGATCGGCAAGCTTGCCGGGCTCGAGCGAGCCGGTGACCGCGTCGAGGCCAAGCGCGCGCGCGCCATCGAGGGTGGCCATCCGCAAGGCCCGCGCCGCAGGCACGCTGGCCGCGTCGCCGGTGGCAACCTTGGCCAGCAAGCTGGCGAGGCGCATCTCGGTAAAGACGTCGAGCCGGTTGTTCGACGCGCCGCCGTCAGTACCCAGCGCAACATTGATGCCTGCGTCGAGCATGGCCTGCACCGGCGCAATGCCACTGGCGAGCTTCATATTCGAGGCCGGACAGTGCACGATGCTGCTGCCCTGCGCCGCCAGCAGCGCGATATCGGCCGGCGTGACGTGCACCGCGTGCACGGCAATAAACGACGGACCGGTCGCGCCCAGCGCGTCAAGGCGCGCCAGCGGCGTGACGCCGGTGGCGCGGATCGCGTCATCGACCTCGGCTTGCGTTTCCGCGAGGTGCGTGATGATCGGCAGGTCGAGCTGGCGCGCATACATCACGATCTTGGCCCACGTCGCGTCGCCGACCGTGTAGGGCGCATGGGGCGCCAGTGCAAAGCGCAGTCGCGCCACGTGGGCAAAGGCATCGCGCGCAGCCAGCCCGTGCTGCAGGTACGCGTCGGCGTCGGCCGCATAGGGCGTTGGAAAGTCGAGGACGGGAATGCCCAGCAGTGCCCGCATGCCCGACGCATCGAAGGCGCGCGCGGCATCGGCGGGATGGAAATACATATCGGCACAGGTGGTGATCCCTCCCTGCAGCATTTCGGCCGCGGCGAGCTGGGTGCCGTCGAACACGAAGTCGGGTGCGACGAAGCGCGCTTCACGCGGCCAGATGTGCTGTTGCAGCCAGGTGTGCAGCGGAACATCGTCGGCAATGCCGCGCAGCAGCGACATCGCAGCGTGCGTGTGGGCGTTAACGAGGCCGGGTATCAGCACATGCGAGGGCAGGCGAACCGTTTCTTTCGCCGCGTATTGCGCGTCGGCCTGCGCGATTGGAACGATGGCGACGATATGCTCGTCCGCCACGAGCAGTGCGTGACCGGTGAGGACACCGTCCGGCATGACCGGCACGATGAAGCCGGCGTCAATGCGAAGGTCAACGGCGATGGGCGAGTTGGACATTCAATCCTGCCGCTGCAGCGTTGCGACCTGCCGCCGGGCACCACGCAGGGTGGCGCGCTGCGGCCACAAACGAAAAGCCCCGCGCGAGGCGGGGCTTTTCGCTGGAACGGGACGGATCAACGCTTGATCACGCCTTCGCCCTTGACTTCGACTTCCACGCGACGGTTCGGCGCGAGGCAGGCGATCAGTTCCTTCAAGTTCTTCTGCTCGCAGACAACACCCGGAACCGGCTGCGTCTTGCCCATGCCCAGCGTCTCGATCTTGTCCTTGGGCATGCCCTTGCTGACAAGGTAGTCGCGAACGGCATCGGCGCGACGCTCCGACAGCTTCTGGTTGTACTGTTGCGTGCCGATACGATCGGTGTGACCCGTCACGAGCACCAGTTCCAACTTCTGGATCTGATTGAGCTTCGTGATGATTTCCGCATCGATCGCGGCCTTGCCTTCCGGCTTCAACACAGCCTTGTCGAAGTCGAACAGCGCCTTCGAGGCCAGCGTGATCTTCTGCACTTGCGGCGCAGGTGCCGGGGCGGGTGGGGCCGGCGCGGGCGCAGGTGCCGGAGCAGGTGCGACTACCGGTGCCGGGGCAGGTGCGGGCGGCTTCGGAACGAGATCCGGGTCGCATTGCAGCGTGGCATTCGCCGGCGCCCAGTAGCCCTGGCGATAGCACAGGTTTCCGGAAATGCCGGCGGTACCGTTGTAAACACCGCTCTTTACAACACCATCGGTCGGCGTCGGGTACGCATTGCAAACATATCCGGGTGTGCAGGGCGCCGTTCCGGGCACATACCCCTTCGTTTGTGCGACCGCACCGCCGGCGAAGGCCGCGGCGAACAGGCCGGCAACGGCACCGGAGACGAGACGTCGAGTCATTGTTTCACCCCTTT
>JBKJSU010000245.1:0-2674 GCA_046594415.1 Casimicrobiaceae bacterium
ACTGCGCAGCACGATGTTGTTGGCGGAGAGCCAGTCGCGTACGAATACGTGCATCTGCGGCGGGAGTCCGTGGGTATCCATCGCGTGTCGTCGCGGTCAGGCCGTTGGCTGCAACCGGCCGAGGAAGTCTTTCACCAGCGTGACCCGTTCGGCCAGCGACGGCGCGGCGCGTTCGATGCGCAGCCGATCGGGGCCGGCAAATCGGATGCGGCCATCCTTCTGCACCAGCAGGATCAGCGCGCCGGCATCGAAGGGCGGATGCTTGACGAAGTGAATGGTGGTGCGCTCGGGACCGGAATCGATCTTGGTCACGCCGAGCGGCATGCCGGTGAGCCGCAGCCGATGGCAGGCGAGCAATGCCTGCGTGGGCTCCGGCGTGGGGCCGAAGCGGTCGACCAGTTCCTCCTGCAGGCGATCGAGTTCGTCGAGCGATTCGACCGTGGCCAGCCGTTTGTACAGCACCAGGCGCTCATGCACGTCGTTGCAGTATTTTTCCGGCAGCAGCGCCGGCACGTGCAGGTTGATCTCGGTGGTGACGCCCAGTGGCTCAGTGAGGTCGGGCACGCGGCCGGCCTTCATCGCCGACACCGCGCGGCGCAACATGTCGTTGTAGAGCTGGAAGCCCACTTCCTGCATTTCGCCGGACTGGGAATCGCCCAGCACTTCGCCGGCGCCGCGAATTTCGAGATCGTGCATCGCGAGATAGAAGCCCGAGCCCAGGTCTTCCATCATCTGGATGGCCTCGAGGCGTTTCTTGGCCTGCGCGGACAACGCATCGGCGGGCGGCGTGAGCAGGTAGGCATAGGCCTGGTGGTGCGAGCGCCCAACGCGCCCGCGCAGCTGATGCAATTGCGCCAGGCCGAATTTGTCGGCACGATCCATGATGATTGTATTCGCCGTGGGGACGTCGATGCCCGTCTCGATGATCGTGGAGCACACCAGCAGGTTCACGCGCTGTTGATAGAAGTCGCGCATCACCTGCTCCAGCTCGCGCTCCGGCATCTGGCCGTGGGCGACAGCAATTCGCGCCTCCGGCAGCAGGCGGGCCAGCGACTCCGCGCGCGTGGCGATGGTGTCCACTTCGTTGTGCAGAAAGTAGATCTGGCCACCGCGTTTCAACTCGCGCAGCGCCGCCTCGCGCACGATGCCCGGCGAATAGCTGGCGACAAACGTCTTGATCGACAGGCGCCGCTGCGGTGCCGTGGCGATCACGGAAAAATCGCGGATGCCTTCGAGCGACATCGCCAGCGTGCGCGGTATCGGCGTGGCGGTGAGCGTGAGCACATCCACTTCCGCGCGCAGCCGCTTCAGCAGTTCCTTCTGCCGCACGCCGAAGCGGTGCTCCTCGTCGATGATCACGAGGCCCAGGTTCTTGAACTTGACGTCAGGCTGCAGCAGCTTGTGCGTGCCAATGACGAGGTCGATGGTGCCGGCGGCCAGACCTTCGATCGCGACCTTGGTTTCCCTGGCGGAGCGAAAGCGCGACAGCTCCGCAATGCGCACCGGCAGGTCCGAGAAGCGATCGGAAAAGGTCTGGAAATGCTGCTCGGCCAGCAGCGTGGTGGGCACCAGCAACGCCACCTGCTTGCCGTCGGCCAGCGCGACATAGGTTGCGCGCAATGCCACTTCGGTCTTGCCGAAGCCGACGTCGCCGCACACGAGGCGATCCATCGGCCGCCCGGCCGTCATATCCTTGATCACCGCTTCGATGGCGGCGGCCTGGTCGCCCGTTTCCTCGAAGCCGAAACCTTCCGCAAACGCTTCATAGTCGTGCGGCGTGAACGTGAAGGCGTGGCCCTTGCGCGCGGCACGCTGCGCGTAGATGTTGAGCAACTCGGCGGCCGTATCGTGCGCCTGCTCGGCCGCCTTCTTCTTGGCCTTTTCCCATTGTCCACTGCCCAGCTCGTGCAGCGGGGCCGCCTCGGGCGACGCCCCGCTGTAGCGGCTGATCAGGTGCAGGTTGGAGACGGGGACGTAGAGCTTGGCGTCGTTGGCATAGATGAGTTGCAGGAATTCGTTGGCGCCATCACCGAGATCCAGCGTGACGAGGCCGAGATAGCGGCCGATGCCGTGCTGCTCGTGCACCACCGGATCGCCGATGCGCACCTCGGACAGGTCGCGCACCATCGCGTCGACATTGGAACGCTTGGCGGCTTCGCGCGCGTTGCGGCGAACCACGCCCGCGTACAGCTCAGCCTCGGTGACAAACGCCAGCTTGGCACCGGACCAATTGAATCCGTTTATCAGCGGCGCGGCGGCCAGCAGCACGCGACCGCGCGCGGCCTGGATGTCCGCAAACGATTCCACGAGTGTCGGCAGCACGCCATACTCGGCGAAATATTGCTGCATCGTTTCGCGCCGACCCGCGCTTTCCGCCACGATGGCCACCTTGGCATCGGTGGCCGCCAGGAAGCGCTTGAGCATTGCCAGCGGATCGGGCGCGCGACGGTCCACCTGCACGGAAGGCAACGGCGTGGTCGGGCCTTGGCCCTCGCGCAACATCACCAGGCGCGCGAACGGCTTGATGGCGCCGTTGAAGGCATCCTGCGGCAGGAACAATTCGGTGGGCGGCAGCAGCGGTCGTGCCTTGTCGCCGCGCAGCAGGCGATAGCGCGACTCGGTGTCCTGCCAGAAGTGGTCGACGGCGTTGTCGATGTCGCCGTGCAGTGCCACG
>JBKJSU010000073.1:0-4683 GCA_046594415.1 Casimicrobiaceae bacterium
GGCCGCACCAACGAGGCCGAGTCGAAGTTCGCCAGCGGCGAGTGCGCAATGCTGACGTCGAGCTCCGCCGCCTACGCCAACATCAAGCGTAACGCGAAGTTCGGGTTCGGCATCTCCACCATCCCGTACTATCCCGATGCCGCGGGCGCGCCGCAGAACACGATCATCGGCGGCGCATCGCTGTGGGTGATGAACGGCAAGAAGCCCGAGGAGTACAAGGGCATCGCCAAATTCTTCACGTTCCTGTCGTCGCCGGAAATTCAGGCGCAGTGGCATCAGGAGACGGGCTACCTGCCTATCACGATGGCCGCGTACGAGATCACGAAGAAGTCGGGGTTCTACGAGAAGAATCCCGGCACCAACGTGTCGGTCGAGCAGATGATTGTCAAGACGACCAAGAACTCGCGCGGCGTGCGCATCGGCAACTTCGTGCAGGTTCGCGACGCCATCCAGGAAGAGTTCGAGGCGGCGCTGGCCGGCAAGAAGACGGCGAAGGAGGCGGTCGAGGACGGCGCCAAAAAAGGTAATGAGCTGATCGAGAAATTCGCCAAGGCGCAGAAGGGCTGACGCTTTAGCCGCGGCTTGGAAAAGAGGCGTCCTGTCCGCGTGGCTGGGCGCCTTTTTCCGGTCACGATTCCCCTGCGCCCGCACGCCGCACGATTACCGAACCGGAATCATGGAAAAGCGCGTTCGCTTCGACTCCCGCTGGCTGCCTTACGCGCTGGTCGCCCCGCAGATGGCGATCACGATCATCTTTTTCTTCTGGCCGGCGTTCCAGACGCTGTACCAATCGCTGCTGATCGAGGATGCCTTTGGTACCAGCCGCGAATTCGTCTGGTTCGAGAATTTCCGCGAGTTGTTCAACAACAGCGACTATCTGGCCTCGTTCCGGGTCACCGCGGTGTTTTCGATTCTGGTCACCGTGCTCGGGTTGTCCATCTCGCTGGTGCTGGCCGTGCTGGCCGACCGCGTCGTGCGCGGCGCGCATGTCTACAAGACGCTGCTGATCTGGCCTTATGCGGTGGCGCCTGCCGTGGCAGCCGTGCTGTGGCTGTTCCTGTTCAGTCCCACGCTGGGCATCGTGGCGCATTGGCTCCAGGGTGTGGGCATCGACTGGAATCCGCTGCTCAACGACACCGACGCACTCATCCTGATCGTGGTCGCGGCGGTGTGGAAGCAGATTTCGTACAATTTCCTGTTCTTTCTCGCCGGATTGCAGTCGATTCCGAAATCGTTGATCGAGGCGGCGGCGATCGATGGCGCCGGACCCGTCAAGCGCTTTTTCACCATCGTCTTTCCGCTGCTGTCGCCGACCACGTTTTTCCTCGTGGTCGTCAACATCGTCTACGCTTTTATCGACACGTTCGCGATCGTCGATGCTGCCACCGGCGGTGGTCCCGGCAGGGCCACCACCATCCTGGTCTTTAAGATCTACCATGACGGCTTCAAGGGGCTGGACCTCGGCGGCTCGGCCGCGCAGTCGGCGGTGCTGATGGTGATCCTCATTGCCCTCACGGTCGTGCAGTTCCGTTTCGTCGAACGCAAGGTGCAGTACTGATCCCATGATCGAGAACCGCCCGCTGATCACGTTTTTCACCCACCTCATCCTGGTGATCGGCGTGGCGCTGGTTGCGTTCCCGCTTTATGTGACGTTCATCGCTTCGACGCAGACCGCGGAGCAGGCGCAGCTCGCGCCGATGTCGCTCATTCCCGGCGATCAGCTGGTGGAAAATTACCAACAGGTCCTGACGCAGGGCTCGGCCCGCGGTTCGAGCGCTCCGGTAGGACGGATGTTGCTCAACAGCCTGATCTCCGCGCTGGTGATCGCGATCGGCAAGATCTCGATCTCGCTGATTTCCGCGTTCGCGATCGTCTACTTCCGTTTTCCTTTGCGCACGACGTTTTTCTGGATGATCTTTATCACGCTGATGCTGCCGGTGGAAGTCCGCATCCTGCCCACCTACAAGGTGGTCGCCGACCTCGGCATGATCAACACCTATGCCGGATTGACCGTGCCGCTGATCGCCTCGGCCACCGCCACCTTCCTGTTCCGGCAATTCTTCCTGACCATTCCCGACGAGCTGGCCGAGGCCGCCCGCATCGACGGCGCGGGGCCGTTGCGCTTCCTGTGGGATGTCGTCATCCCGTTGTCGCGCACCAACATGGCCGCACTGTTCGTCATCACGTTTCTGTACGGCTGGAACCAGTACCTGTGGCCGCTGCTCGTCACCACCGACGAGGCCATGTACACGACGGTGATCGGCATCAAGCGGATGATCACCGGCGGCGACGCCGCCACCGAATGGAACCTGGTCATGGCGACCGCAATTCTCGCGATGCTGCCGCCGGCGCTGGTCGTCGTGCTGATGCAGCGCTGGTTCGTCAAGGGCCTCGTGGATACGGAAAAATGAGATGGCACTGAGCGAACCGCCGCCGCAGCCTGCGTCCCCGGTGGCGGCAACGCAAACCCCCGGCGTCAGGCCGTACGATCCCGCACGCGATCGCGACGTGCTGCTGCGCCTCCTGTCGGTCACGGCCTCGCTGGCCGGCCTGTGCATCGCGGCACTGGGCTTCATGGAGATCGGGGCGCCGGATGCGGCGACGCGCAGCTATGCCGACGAGGTGATTGCGCTCGATGCCCTGTTGTTCGTGTGCTGCGTCTATCTCATCCTGTGGGCCTTGCGCACGACCAAGGTTCCCCGGGTCCGGACCCTGACGCTCATCGTCGACGTCGTATTTCTGTTCGCGCTGACCACGATGCTGGTTGCATCGGGCTATATCCTCTTCCGGGTGCTCTAGTGGCAAAAGTCGAATTGCGGGACGTCCGCAAGAGTTACGCCGATCTCGAGGTGATTCACGGCGTCACTACCGACGTGGCCGACGGTGAATTCGTCGTCATCGTCGGTCCTTCCGGGTGCGGAAAGTCGACGCTGCTGCGCATGGTGGCCGGCCTCGAAGCAATCACCAGTGGCGAGATCGTGATCGGCGATCGCGTGGTCAACAAGCTGGAGCCGAAGGATCGCGACATCGCGATGGTGTTCCAGAACTACGCGCTCTATCCGCACATGAGCGTGTTCCAGAACATGGCCTATGGCCTCAAGATCCGCGGCTTCACCAAGGATGACATCAAGGCGCGCGTGGACCGCGCGGCGGGCATCCTCGAACTGGGGCCGCTGCTCGACCGCAAGCCGCGCGCGTTGTCCGGCGGCCAGCGGCAGCGCGTGGCGATGGGCCGCGCGATCGTGCGCGAGCCGGCGGTGTTCCTCTTCGACGAGCCGCTGTCGAACCTCGACGCCAAGCTGCGGGTGCAGATGCGCTTCGAGATCCAGAAGCTCCATCGCCGCCTGAAAACCACCAGCCTCTACGTGACGCACGACCAGGTCGAGGCCATGACGCTGGCGCAGCGGATGATCGTGATGAACGCGGGCCGCGCCGAACAGGTCGGCACGCCGATGGAGGTCTATGAAAATCCGGCCACGCTGTTCGTGGCCGGCTTCATCGGCTCGCCGGCGATGAACTTCCTGCCGGCCAGGGGCGAGGGCACCTCGCGTTTTGCGCTGCTCGCCGGCGGGTACGTCGATGCGGCAGTCGGCACGGCGGCCTCCGGCGCCGGCGTCACCATCGGCATCCGGCCGGAACATCTGCGGCCATGCGCGCCGGAGCAGGCACTGTTTTCCGGTACCGTCGAAATGGTGGAGCAACTGGGCGCGGACACGCTGGTTCACCTCGGCCATGGCGCCGCCACGATCGTCGTGCGCCTGCCGCATGAAATTCGCTACGAAGTCGGTGGCACGATGCACGTCGCCGCCGATCCGCATCGGGTGTTCCTGTTCGACAGCGCCACCGGAGCGCGGTTGTGACTTCGGTGCGATCGTTGCCGCCATGGCCCTATCCGCGGATGTGCGCGCATCGTGGCGCGGGCAATCTGGCACCGGAGAACACACTCACCGCCATGCGGGTGGGGTACGCGCACGGCTACCGGATGGTCGAGATCGATGTGAAGCTGGCGGCGGACAATGTCGCGTTCCTGCTGCACGATGCGACGCTCGAACGCACGACCAGCGGCCGCGGGCGCGCCGATGCGCTGCTGTGGCGCGAGCTGTCGCGCCTCGACGCCGGCGGCTGGCACTCGGCCAAGTATGCCGGGGAGATGCTGCCCACGCTGGCCGCCATCGGCCGCTGGGCGCGCGCGCACGCCGTGGCATGCAATGTCGAGATCAAGCCCACGCCGGGGCGCGAGCGCGAAACCGGCGCCGCGATTGCGCTCGATGTCGCCACGCTATGGCGCGACGCCGAGGTGCCGCCGCTGCTGTCTTCGTTTGCCGAGGCGTCGCTGGAGGCAGCGCGCGACGCCGTGCCGGAATTGCCGCGTGCGCTGCTGCTGGACGCGCTTCCCGCCGACTGGCTCGACCGCCTCGCCAGGCTTGGATGCCACGCTCTCGATCTCGATCACGAATTGCTGACGCGCGAAATCGTCGCGACTGCGCACCACAACGGCTATCGCGTTTGCTGTTACACGCCCAACGACCCTGCCCGCGTGGCCGTGCTTGCGCAGTGGGGCGTGGACACGATCATCACCGATGCGGTGGACCAGATCCCGGCAACCTGATCTACGCCGGTTGCATGTCCGGACGCTTGATTGGCTTCTCGTCGATCGGCAGGTTGATCAGCCCCGCCAAAATA
>JBKJSU010000095.1:0-4234 GCA_046594415.1 Casimicrobiaceae bacterium
AGCGTCGACAGCCGCACCACGTCGGGCGCCTCGCCTTCGCGGCCATCGAGCATCGTGATCAGCGCCACCATCTGCGTCAATTCGAGCAGGTTGCGCTCGTCCGCCTCGCCCTTGCGCCCCAGCCAGCCGGTGAAATCGCGCACGCTCTTGCACTTGGCGTCGGCCTCGCGCTTGTCAAGGGTGTCGACCAGCCATGTCTCGTAGCGCGTGAGCGCCAGCAATTCGTCCAGCAGGCGGCCCGCTGGTTCGCGCTCGGCGCGCGAGCGCAGGTTGTTGATCTGGCCGCAGAATTCGAGCAGCGTCTCGTGCTGGCGCGCGGGCACGCGGTCGTGCAGTTCGGGTTCGAAAACCGCCGCGAAGAGGCTCATCTTGCCGGCCGCGGCAATCTCCGACAGCCGCGACAGCGTGGCCTGGCCGATGCCGCGCTTTGGCGTGGTCACCGCGCGCACAAAAGCGGGATCGTCGTCGTCGTTGGCGATCAAGCGCAGATAGGACACCACGTCGCGGATCTCGGCCTTGTCGAACATCGACTGACCGCCGGAAATGTCGTACGGAATCCCTTGCGCGCGCAGCGCAGTTTCCACCGCTCGCGCCTGGTGGTTGCCGCGATACAGTACGGCGAAGTCGGCAAAGCGCAGCCGGCGCTCGAATTTCATCGCGGAGATGCGCGCCACGACCATCTCGGCTTCCGCATCGTCGTCGGCGGCCGGCGTAACCCGGATCGTCTCGCCGGTGCCAAGATCGCTCCACAGCCGCTTCTCGAAGAGCTTGGGATTGTTGGCAATCAGTGCATTGGCGCAGCGCAGGACGCGTACTGTGGAGCGATAGTTCTGCTCGAGCTTGATCACCTTGAGGTCGGGATAGTCGCGCGGCAACGCGGCGAGATTGTCGAGCGTGGCGCCGCGCCAGCCATAGATGGCCTGGTCGTCGTCGCCCACCGCGGTGAAGGGCGTGGCGGCGCCAACCAGCGCGCGCAACAACCGATACTGCGCCGGATTGGTATCCTGGTACTCATCGACCAGCAGGTGCTCGCAGCGTGCCTGCCAGCGCAGCGCCACGCTCGGCTTGCTCTCGAGCAGCCGCAACGGGCGCACGATCAGGTCGTCGAAGTCGACTGCCTGGTAGGCGGCCAGCGCCTCGTCGTAGTCGACGTAAGCCTTCGCCGCCGCGAGTTCGTCGTCGGACTCGGCACTGTCGAGCGCCTGCGCGGGGGACACCAGCGCATTTTTCCAGGCGCTGATCTTCCACTGCGCGGCACGCGCGCGGCCACGGTCGGCGGTGGCCACCAGTTCGGCGACGACGGACTCGAGGTCGGTGGGATCGAAGATCGAGAAGCCTGCCTTCAAGCCGAGTTCATGCGCCTCGGCGCGCAGAATGCGCAAGCCGAAGGCGTGGAAAGTGGCGATCACAACCTTCTTTGCAAGATCCGCCTTGCCCTCCGCGGTGAGCAGCGCCTGCGCGCGTTCGCGCATTTCGCGCGCCGCCTTGTTGGTGAAGGTGATGGCGACGATCCGCGCGGGATCGGTGCCCTGCTCGATCAGGTGCGCGATCTTGGCGGTGATGACGCGGGTCTTGCCGCTGCCGGCGCCGGCCAGGACCAGAAGCGGTCCGGCGCAATGGCGAACGGCCTCGCGCTGCGGGGGATTCAGGGGAAAGGACACGGGCGTTTCGGATAGAATGCGACGCATATTCTACTTTGCTTCGCACGCATCCGGCTTGCAGCACCGCCGCGAATTTTTCCACCGTCAACGGAACGCATCGAGATGGCGCTCTACGCGATCGGCGACATCCAGGGATGCCACGCGGAATTCTGCGAACTGCTGTCACTGATCGGCTTCTCGACACGCGAAGACCGGCTGTGGCTGGTGGGTGACCTCGTCAACCGCGGTCCGGGCTCGCTTGAAGTGCTGCGCGAAGTGATGGCCATGGGCCACGCCGCCTCCACCGTCCTTGGCAACCACGACTTCCATCTGCTGACCGTTGCGGCGGGGCATCGTCGCCAGCATCGCGGGGACACGCTCGACACGATCCTGGCCGCGCCCGACCGCGAGGAACTGCTGCACTGGGTACGCACGCGTCCGCTGGTGGTGGTCGAGGACGACCGCTTGATGGTACACGCCGGTTTGCTGCCGTCGTGGACGCCGGCCACGTCACTGATGTTGTCGCGCGAAGTGCAGGCAATGCTGGCGGGGCCGCAGGCCCACGAATTCCTCGGCGTGCTTTACGGCGACGAGCCGCGGCAATGGCACGACGGGCTGGTGGGCTACGATCGCCTGCGCGTCGCGGTGAATGCATGCACCCGCCTGCGCTATTGCACTACCGACGACGTGATGGAGTTCGACGAGAAGCGCGGACCGGCCCACACGCCCGCCGGCTTCCTCCCGTGGTTCGGCCAACCCGCGCGGCGAACCGCGCATGTCGACGTCGTGTGCGGCCACTGGTCGACGCTCGACCTCATGCTCGCGCAGAACGTGCAGATGCTGGACTCGGGATGCCTGTGGGGTGGCGCGCTTACGGCGCTGCGGCTCGCGGATCGTCGCGTGTTCCAGGTGCCGTCACGGTCGCCGGTGAGGCCAAAACCATCCGTATAGAAATCTCGGCGGCCCGCGCCAGTTCGCGCCGGTGCGACGCGTGCGCAGGCAACGGCGGCTGCGCGGACAGCGTCACCACCAACCGGCGTGCGCCGCACACGGTCCAGAACGACGATGCGAAGGATGTATCGCCGACATACGCCGGCGCCAGCGACAGTTCACCATCGTGCGTGTGATAGCGGATGGCCACCGGCTGCACGTGCCCCTTCGCCTCGACGATCTGCTGCAGCAGCGAACTCTTGAACGGCAGCATGTCGCGGCCGTCGGTGGTCGTGCCCTCCGGAAAGATCGCCACCACGTCGCCACCGGCCAGCACGCGCGCCATCTGCTCGTTCACGCGATGCGTATCGCGCCGCCGCGCGCGCTCGATGAATACGGTGCCCGCGCCGCGGATCATCTGCGAGATCACCGGCCACTGGGTGAGTTCGGACTTCGCGACGAAGCGCACCGGATGTTCGGCATTGAGCACGAAGATGTCGAGCCACGAAATGTGGTTGGCCACGACGAGCACGTTGCCCGCCTGCGTGACCAGCACGCCCTCGACGCGGGCCTCGACCGCGAGGATGCGCAGCAGCCGCGCACTCCACCGCTTGATCAGCGCGCGGCGCGTGGTGGAACTGGCCAGCGGAAAGACGACGACCGTGGTGGCCACGCCTTCCAGCACGTGCACGCAGGTACGCGTCCAGCGATAGCACTGGACGAAGCGGGAGTTGGTCGTCCGCGCGTCGCTCATTGCGCCTGAACGGGAACGCGCGCGCTACCGCTGCACGCCCGGCGCGAGAGCGTAGTCACCACAAGCGCGAACCGAAGGTCGCGTGATACAGCGCGTCGACGGTGTCGTGATTGACCACGTGATTCTGCCCACCGCGCGACGAGATCTTGAGTGCGCCCAGCACGGATGCGAGACCTCCGGTGCGCTCCCAGTCCCAGCCCTGCGCGATGCCGTGCAGCAGGCCGGCGCGATACGCGTCGCCGCAGCCGGTGGGATCGAGCACGGCCGAGGGCTTGGCGGCCGCAACGACGTAGGTGTCGCCACCCGCATGAATGACCGAGCCGTCCGCGCCGAGCGTGATGACCAATGCCTCGACACGTTGGGCGATTTCGGTGAGCGGCAGCCCGGTGCGCTCGGCCAGCATGCGCCCCTCGTAGTCGTTGACGGCGACGAAGCGCGCCTGCTCGATCATCGCCAGCAACTCGGGGCCGCTGAAGAGCGGCATGCCCTGACCCGGATCGAAGATGAATGGAATGCCGGCGCTCGAAAATTGCGCCGCATGCGCCTGCATACCTTCCTTGCCATCCGGCGCGATGATGCCGAGGCCGATATCGCGCACATCCTCCACCCGGCTCTGGTGCGAGAAGTTCATGGCGCCCGGATGAAAGGCGGTGATCTGGTTGTCGGCGAGGTCGGTAATGATGAAGGCCTGCGCCGTATACGCGCCGGGCACGTGGCGTACGGCGTCGACGCCGATGCCGAGCGCGTCGAGGCGCTCCCGGTAATCGGCGCCGTCGTCGCCGATCGTGGCCATCACCACCGGCGCGCCACCGATGCCGCGCAGGTTGTACGCGATGTTGCCGGCGCAACCGCCCCACTCGCGGCGCATCTCGCTGATCTGGAACGACACCGACAGCACGCGCAACTGCTC
>JBKJSU010000183.1:0-5179 GCA_046594415.1 Casimicrobiaceae bacterium
TTCCAGCGCACGGCGATGCGGTTGCGGCACAGCCTCATTCCCACGGTATGCGCGGTGCGCGGCATGGCGCTGGGCGGATCGTGCGAGCTGATCATGCACGCCGATCGCACGGTGGCCGCGCTGGAGTCCTATATCGGGCTCGTGGAAGTGGGCGTGGGGCTGCTGCCAGCGGGCGGCGGCAGCAAGGAGTTCGCGGTACGCGCGGCGGAGGAAGTGCGGCGCGGCGCCAACGGCAGCCAGATCGATCAGTTTCCGTTCATCCGCACCTACTTCCAGACGATCGCCACCGCCACGGTGTCGAAGAGCGCGCTGGAGGCGAAGGAGCTGGGCTTCCTGCGCGCATCCGACGTGGTCGTGATGAACGCCAACGAACTGCTGTATGTCGCCAAGAGCCAGGCGCGCGCGCTGGCCGACGCCGGCTATCGGCCGCCACTGCCGGCGCGCAACATCGCCGTGGCGGGCAAGACCGGATTTGCGACCTTGCAGATGATGCTCGTCAACATGCGCGACGGCGGCTTTATCAGCGCCTATGACTTCGAAGTAGGCAAGCGCGTCGCGCGGGTGCTGTGCGGGGGCGAAGTCGAGTCCGGCAGCCTGGTCGACGAGGATTGGCTGCTGGAGCTGGAGCGTGCCGAATTCATGCACCTCCTGCGCCACGAATCCACGCAGGCCCGCATCGCGCATACACTTGCCACCGGCAAGCCGCTGCGCAACTAGCAAGCAACGAACATCACGTCGAGATTGCGAACCATGGACCGACAGATTCAGGATGCCTACATCGTGGCCGCCACCCGCACCGCAGTGGGCAAGGCCCCGCGTGGCGCGTTCCGTTCCACCCGACCGGACACGCTGCTGGCACACGTGCTGAAGGCCGTGCTGGCGCAGGTCCCGGCCATCGACCCGAAGCGGATCGAGGACGCCATCATCGGTTGCGCGATGCCCGAGTACGAGCAGGGCATGAACGTCGCGCGGATCGGCGTGCTGCTCGCCGGACTGCCCAATTCCGTCGCGGGCATGACCATCAACCGCTTCTGCTCGTCCGGCCTTAACGCCGTGTCGGTTGCCGCTGATCGCATCCGCACCGGCGAGGCCGACATCATGATCGCCGGCGGCACCGAGAGCATGAGCATGATCCCGATGCTCGGGCGTCTGGCGCTCAATGAGGCGGTGTTCGAGCACGGCGAAAACGTGGGCATTGCCTACGGCATGGGCCTCACGGCCGAGAAAGTGGCGGCGCAGTGGAAGGTGACCCGCGACGAGCAGGACGCCTTCGCGCTGCAGTCGCATCAGCGGGCGCTGGCGGCGCAGGCAGGCGGCGAGTTCGCCACCGAGGTCAGCCCGATCACGATCGACGAAAGCGTGCCCGACCTGGCCGCCGACCGTATCGTGAAACGCAGCAAAGTATTCGAGCGCGACGAGGGGCCGCGTGTCGACACCACCGCCGAGGGCCTCGCCAAGCTGCGGCCGGTGTTCGCCGCGCGGGGCTCGGTCACCGCTGGCAACAGTTCGCAGATGTCGGATGGCGCCGGCGCATCGATCCTCGTGTCCGAGCGCGTGCTGAAGGAGTTGAATCTCGCCCCGCTGGCGCGCTGGGTGGGTTATGCCGTCGCGGGCGTGCCGCCGGAGATCATGGGCATCGGGCCGATCGCGGCCATTCCCAAAGTGCTGAAGACCACCGGGATCCGCCAGGATCAGCTCGACTGGATTGAACTAAACGAGGCCTTTGCCGCGCAGGCGATTGCGGTGATGCGCGAGCTGAAGCTCGACCCCGCCAAGGTCAATCCGCTGGGCGGCGCAATCGCGCTCGGCCATCCGCTGGGTGCCACCGGCGCGATTCGCACCGCCACGATCACGCATGCGCTGCGGCGGCGCAGGTTGAAGTACGGCATGGTATCGATGTGCGTAGGCACGGGCATGGGCGCCGCGGGTATCTTCGAGGCGATGTAGCCAGGCAGACCGGTCGCGGCGGGTCGCCGCGGGGACAACACGTTGACGAAGGAGTGGACATGCGTAAATGGATGATCATCGCGGTGGCGGCGGCGGCGTTGCTTGCCACTGCCGTGCAGGCGGCCGAAGTGGGCGGCGTCAATCTCGCCGACAAGATGAGCGTGGGCGGCCAGGATCTTGTGCTGAATGGCGCGGGTGTGCGTACGCGCGCGATATTCAAGGTCTATGTCGGCAGCCTGTATCTGCCTGCCAAGGCGACGACGCTGGCCGGCGTGATCGAGAAAGGGCCGCGGCGATTCCAACTCAACCTGCTGCGCACGTTGTCGGCCGACCAGCTGGTCGATGCGCTGACGGATGGGATCAAGGAGAACAGTTCACCCGCCGAGCTGGCCGCGATCAAGCCCCAGATCGACCAGATGGTAGCGATCATGAAGGCGTTCAACGAAGTGAAGGAAAAGGACGTCGTTACGCTCGACTTCGTCGATGACGCCACGAAGATCGGACTCAACGGCGCGGCCAAGGGCTCGATCGCGGGAGATGCCTTCAACAAGGCCTTGACGCGGATCTGGCTTGGCGACAATCCGGTGCAGTCCGATCTCAAGAAGGCGATGCTGGGCACCTGATGCCGGACTTCTGGCCTTCCTGCGGCTACGGCCTGCTGACGCCAGGCGCCGACGGCCGGCTGCACGTCACCGACGATTTCCTGCGCAGCTTTCTCGTGCGCCCGGAGTTGGCGCCGGTGCCGGAATCGTGCCCGGCAGAAATGGCGCTGCACGACGCGTTGCTGGGCGAGCCGTGCCGCGCGGTCACCGCTGCCGAGCTGGCAGCGATCGTCGACGCCGACGCGCGGGAAAACTATGCGATCTGGCTGCGATTCCGGTCGCGGCTGACGGCGGCCGATTCGCTCGAGGCGGCCTATACCGCGTTGTTCCGGGGTGACGGCGTCGACGTGCCGCCGCTGTTCGTCCAGCAGATGACGCAGGTATTGCTGCGGCACATCCTCACTGCCGCTGCGGATCCGATGGAAACGCGCGCCGCCGAGATGCTCTTTCGCCCGCAGAAGATCGCGGTGATGGAGGATGGAGCGGTGATGGCTGGGGACGAAACCACGGTCGAAATTTTTGCCACCACCGGCGGGTTCGGCTCGCTGGGCGAGCTCCTGGCGCAGAACCGCACACCCACGCGCGACATCGAGCTCGACGTGCTCGATGCCGGCAACGCGACGGCCTACTGGGACCGCGACGAGCGGCACGACTTCTCGGTCAGCCTGAATCGCGGCCGCCCGGCGCTCGACGCGCTATGTCGTGTGCTCGAGCGGTGGGTGCGCCACTTTCTCGGCGTGGAAGTCACCATCGTGCATGAGCGCGCAATCGACGATGCGCGCTGGGTGTGGCACGTGGGCCTCGATGCCGAGGCCAGCGCGCTGCTCAACGATCTCTACAACAAAGTCGACATCGACGATGCCCGGATGGGGCGCCTGCTTTGTCTTTTCCGCCTCGAGTTTCGCAACCCGGCAGACATGCGGCCCGGGCTCGCGGGGCGCCCCGTCTACCTGGCCATGGCGATGGACGAACGGCAACGGCTTCGGCTGAAGCCCCAGAACCTGCTCCTCAATCTTCCGCTGGCACGCATCCAATGACCATGATCCCTTCCGACTCCAGTTCTGCAACGCGTCGCCGCGCTGGCGTGATGGTCGCCGCCGGGCTGCTCGCGTGCGCGTTGGCCGCCCGTGCGCAACCGGCGCCGGCGCCTGCCGCTGCGGCCGTTCCGTTGCGCACCACGGCGCCGGCCGCGGAACTGCAGAAGATCGACAACCTGGCATGGATCGAGGGCTGCTGGAACGGCAACGTCAACCAGCGCGACTTCCGCGAGCAATGGAGCCCGCTGCGCGGCAGTATGCTGCTGGGCGCCGGGTCCACGGTCTACCAGGGCAAGACGCAGAGCTACGAATACCTGCGCATCGAAAGCCGGCCCGACGGCATCTTCTACGTGGCGCTGCCATCGGGCCAGCGCGAGACCGCGTTCAAGCTGATCGCGATCGACACCGACGACAAGGACACCATCTTCGTCTTTGCCAATCCAGAGAACGACTTTCCGCAGCGGATCTCCTATCGGCGCGGCACCGAAGGCTGGCTGTACGCGACGATCGACGGCAAGATCAAAGGCGAGGACAAGCAGGTGATCTTTCCGATGCGACGCGTCGGATGCGAGAGCGGCGAGTTTCTCCGCAAATGAATGACTGATTCAACCTCGCCGATCCTGGCCAACTTCGAGCGCATGCTGGCGTCAGGCAAGGACGGCGCGTTGCTGCGCTATTCGCTCGGCAACGAATACCTGAAGGCTGCGGACGTCGCCCGCGCAGCGGTGCATCTGCGGGAGGCGGTCGTTCTCGATCCCGGCTATACGGCGGCCTGGAAGCTCCTGGGGCGCGCGCTGGCCGAGTCCGGTGATGTCGAGGGTGCCTTGGCGGCGTATCACGAGGGCGTCGCCGTGGCGCAGCGCAAGGGCGACAAGCAGGCAGGCCGCGAGATGGAAGTGTTCGCGAAGCGGCTCGTGAAGGCGGCGGCGTTGCCGCCGAACGATCCGTAGGCGAAATGTAGGCGCGGCTGAAGCCGCGCCTACGGGGACAGCACGGTCTCCACGCCTCGGTTGGCCAGCGCATCGGCGCGCTGGTTGCCCACGTTGTCGGCGTGCCCCTTCACCCAATGCCACGACACCGCGTGCTGCGCGACGAGCACGTCGAGCTCACGCCACAATTCCGCATTCTTGACGGGCTTCCTGTCGGCGGTCTTCCAGCCATTGCGCTTCCAGCCGTGGATCCACGTCTCAATGCCGTTCTTCACATACTGCGAGTCGGTATAGACCTGCGCGGTGGTGGTCCGCGTCAACGCCTCCAGCGCACGGATCACCGCCGTGAGCTCCATCCGGTTATTGGTGGTGAGCGCCTCGCCGCCGAAGATCTCGCGCTCGCGCTCGCCGGCCAGCAGCAGCGCGCCCCAGCCGCCGGGGCCGGGATTGCCCTTGCAGGCCCCGTCGGTGTAGATCACCACCGTGCCTCCATCCCGACCGGCGCTCATTGCCGCAGCCGATCCGCGGTGGTCAGGCTTTCGCGAACCCGTGCGGGCGCCAGTGCCTTCACGCGTCGCTCGCGGCGTTGCCACGCCGGCGTCAACAGGCGCATCCCCAGCACTTTCTTGGTGGCGCGCAGGAAATACACGCCCCCGGCGATGGG
>JBKJSU010000147.1:0-3380 GCA_046594415.1 Casimicrobiaceae bacterium
GGCCGTGATCATCCCGCCGTCGATCCTGATGGTGGTGTGGGGCGGCGTGCTGCAGGTGTCGATCGGTGCGCTGTATCTCGCCGGCGTGGTGCCCGGACTGCTGATCGGCCTGGCGCAGATGGCCACCGTGCATGTGTACGCGGTGCGGCGCAACTACCCAACGTACCCGCGTGCCTCGTTGAAGGAATTTATCAACGCGGCGCTGGTGGCCATTCCCGCGCTGATGACCCCGTTCATCGTCGTCGGCGGCATCCTGCTCGGCTGGTTCACCGCCACTGAGTCGGCCGCGGCGGCCGTGATCTATGCGGCCACGCTGTCACTGGTGGTGTACCGGCAGATGGGCCGCAAGGAACTCTGGCACGCTCTGCTGGAAACGGGGCGTCTGTCCGCCATTGCGCTGTTCTGCGTCGGCACCGCGTCGGTGTTCGGCTGGCTGTTGGCCTACTTCCAGATTCCGAAAGCCCTGCTGGCCAATGTCACGGCGTGGGGCATGGGGCCGATCGGTGTGGGCTTCTTCATCGTCTTCGTGTTCCTCGTGGTCGGCTGCTTCCTCGATGCCATTCCGGCGATCATCATCGTGGGTACGACATTGCTGCCGCTGTCGCAATCGGTGGGCATGCATCCGGTGTCGTTCGGCATCATCAGCATCGTCGCGCTGGCCTTCGGACTGGTCACGCCCCCCTACGGCATGTGCCTGATGATTTCCTGTGCCATTGCCAAGGTGCGATTGAGCTACGCACTGAAAGACACGATGATCATGCTGATCCCGATGCTGCTCGTGCTGTTTGCATTGATCATCTGGCCGGAGATTCCGCTGTTCCTGCCACGCCTCATCCGCCCCGATTTCCTGCTCTAGGAAGCCTCCGCGATGCAATTCGATCCGCTGCCCGGCCCCTTCGGCGTCGAAGCGCCCGATATCGACCTGTCGCAACCGCTGTCCGACGCCGACTTCAAGCGCCTGGAGTCGGCGTTCTACGAGAATCACGTGCTGGGCTTGCGCGCGCAGGACATTTCGGCCGCGCAGTTCATCGCGTTCGCGCGCCGCATCGGGCCGCCGCAGCCGCACGTGATCGACCAGTTTCACCATCCGGAGGATTCGAACATCCTCATCCTGTCCAACGTGAAGAAGGACGGACGGCCCACGGGCCTGCAGGATGCGGGATCGTATTTCCACACGGATTACTCGTACCTGCAGGTGCCGGCGCGTGCCACCACGTTGTATTCGCGGCAGGTGCCCAAGGTGGGGGGCGACACGCTCTTTGCCGACCAGCAGCAGGCCTATGACGATCTTCCGGACGCGATGAAGAAGCGCATCGAGCCGCTGTATGGCATTCACCACTATGGCAATCGCAACGACCAGGACGAGCGAAGCCGCAACGTCGCGTCCGTGCTCACGGCCGAGCAGAAGGCGAAGATGCCGGTGATCACGCACCGACTCGCGCGGCCGCATCCCGTCACGGGGCGCAAATGCCTCTATTCGATTTCAGGCAGCTCGTTCGGCATCGTGGGCATGCCCGAGGATGAGGCGCGCGACCTGCTCGACGAGCTGGCCGCGCATTCCACGCAGCCGAAATACGTGCTGCGCTTCAAGTACGGCGTGGGCGACGTCGTGGTGTGGGACAACGCGGCGCTGCTGCATTCGGCCACGCTGATCGATCCCAACGACGCGCGCACGCTGTGGCGGATCACGATGCTGGAGCTGTCCATGGCGGCCGCGGCGCCGGCGGTGCTGGCGACGACGTACGCCAGCTAGGTTATGCAGGCGGCGGCACGCGCTGCAGGCGCGGCTGTAGCCTCGCTTGGACATCGTCACGATCAACCTGCGCGGCTGAAGCCTCGCCTACACGATCAGCGCAACTCGAACGGGAAGACCACCTTCCAGTCGCGCTTCATGTCGATCAGCTGCCAGCCGAGTTGCGGCGCCAGCGTCAATCCCTTGTCAAGCCGCCCCACCGAGGTGTCCTTGTCGTACGCATATTCGCGCGCGGCGTCGGTGTGCCACACGAACGCGCCCAGCCGCGGATAGCGCTTGCTTTCGGGGCTGTTGGTGGTGATTTCCAGCATCGCGATGTCGCCATCGGAATTGCCGAAGGCCGCAATCGGCACGTGGCCGATATGGCGATGCATGCCGATGGCCTTGCCAGGGCCGTTGTTGAGGGCCGCGAGTTTCGGCTCGATGCGCACACCCGCCACGCCATTGTCGAAAACATAGGTGGCGTCGAACGTGGTGCCCACGACCTGTTCCGGCGGAATGCCGTAAGCGCGTTCGGCAAAGCTGCGGACGAAGTCGATGGTGCCGCCGGTGACGATGAAGGTCTTGTACCCGTTGGCCCGGAAGAACGACAGCACTTCGAGCATCGGCTGGTAGACGAGATCGGTGTAGGGCCGGTTGAAGCGCGGATGCCTCGATGCGGCCAGCCACGCGGCCACGCTGGCGCGGAAGTCCGCCGGCCGCACCCCGGCGTGGGTGCTGGCCATCAGCGTGAAGACGTCGCGCTCACTGAATTTTTCCATCGCGGCGCGATCGCCATTGACGACCGCGGCAAAAGGCTGCTGGGTCTTCCACTCCGGATGCTGCGGCGCCATTTCCTTGATGCGGCCGAGCGTGTACTGCACTTCGACATAGATCGGATGCTCGGTCCACAGCGTGCCGTCGTTATCGAAGGTGGCGATGCGTTCGGCAGGCGGCACGAAGCCGGGCGCCCCTTCCTTCGTGGTATCGGCAACGATCTTGAGGATAGCCGCCTTGGCCGGGCCGGCGTTCCACGAGGGCAGCGGATCGCTCGGGGCCAAGCTCGCGCATGCCGTGAGCAACAGCGCGCACGCAACCACCAAGAGACCGCGCGCCGAGGCAAGTCGCCCCGCGCGCGGCCGGAAAATTCGTCGGAGTGCCCACATGTGCGGACTCCTGATTGGATCGGGAATTGCATGCTAGCCGATCCGCCACGACGATAAAAGTCGGGCCTGCACGACGGTCCCTATGCGAACGCCGCCGCAGGTAGCACAATCGATGCTCCCTCCGTCATCATGAAGGCATCGCCATGACCTACGGCGTCATCGCCGCGCTCGCATCGGCCGCACTCTTCGGGCTGAGCACGCCGCTGGCCAAGTTGCTGGTGGGGACGGTGTCGCCGTTGCTGCTCGCCGGATTACTCTACGCGGGATCGGGGCTGGGCCTGCTGCTCGTCATGGTCATTCGCCGGCTGCGCGCGCCGGACGCCCGCGGAATCGTCCTGCCGCAACGCGGCGAGTGGCCGTGGCTGCTGGCGGCGATCTTCTTCGGCGGCATCGCGGGGCCGGTCGCGCTGATGTATGGCCTCGTGACCAGCGCCGCGGCGACGGCATCGCTGCTGCTCAATCTGGAAGGCGTGTTCACCGCG
>JBKJSU010000554.1:0-3534 GCA_046594415.1 Casimicrobiaceae bacterium
CGTCGGCCCGCCCTATTTCGATGCCGTCTTCTTTCCGCTGATGGCGCCACTCGCCTTCCTGATGGGCATCGGCCCCATCGCCAACTGGCGCGAAGCCTCCCTGCCCGACCTGTGGACACGACTGCGCTGGGCGTTGGCAGTCGCCGTGGTCACCGCGCTGCTGCTGCCGCTGGTGATGGGTAGCTGGTCACCGCTGGTAGCCGTGGGCCTATTCCTTGCGCTGTGGATCGTGCTGACCACGGTGCAGATGGTCGCGCGCCGGTTGGCGCAGGCGCCGCAGACCGGCCTCACGGCCAAGCTGCGCGCGAACTCGGGGTCGTGGTACGGCATGCTGGTCGCGCACCTCGGCATCGCCGTGTTCATCGTCGGCGTCACGCTGGTGAAGGGCTACAGCATCGAGGAAAACATTACGATGGACCACGGCCAGCAGGTCAGCGTGGGTGGATACGAATTCACGTTCCGCGGTGTCACGCCGGTCACCGGCCCCAACTACGAGGGCCTCGCCGGCATCGTCGAGATGCGCCGCAACGGCGTGCTGGTCGAGACCCTGCGGCCGGAGAAGCGCATCTACAACGCCAGCGGCAGCACGATGACGGAAGCCGCCATCGACGCCGGCATCTTCGGCGATCGCTATGTGTCGCTGGGAGAACCGGTTACCGACAAAGGGGTATCGGGCGCGTGGGGCATGCGCATCTACGTGAAACCCTTTGTCGACTGGATCTGGGGCGGTTGCTTCCTGATGGCACTTGGCGGCTTCCTCGCGATGTCCGATCGCCGTTATCGTCTGGCCGTGCAGCGCAAGTGGGCGGGCGCCGTCGCCGGTGCGCGCGCGGCATGAACACAATGCGATCACGCCTGAAGTTGCCGCTGGACCGCCGATGAAGTCGTTGCGCCTCCTCGTCCCGCTCGCGCTCTTTGTCGTGATCGCGGTGTTCCTGTACCTCGGGCTCGCACGCGACCCGCGTGAAATTCCGTCGCCGCTGGTCGGCAAGCCCGCGCCGGCGTTCACACTGGCGCAATTGAAGGCCCCGGACCAGAAGCTCAGCACGGCTGACATGAAGGGCCAGGTGTGGCTGCTCAATGTCTGGGCATCGTGGTGCGTGTCGTGCCGCGTCGAGCATCCGCTGCTGGTGCAACTGGCGCAGGCCAACGTGGTGCCGGTGATCGGCCTCAACTACAAGGACAAGGTGCCCGAGGGCCTCGCGTGGCTCAAGCAGTACGGCGACCCCTACAAGTTCTCGGTGGTCGACGCCGATGGTCGCGTGGGCATCGACTGGGGCGTGTACGGCGTGCCCGAGACCTTCGTCGTCGACAAGAGTGGCGTGATCCGCTACAAGCATATCGGCCCGGTCACCGCCGAAGCGCTGCAGAAGACCATCCTGCCGCTTGTGCGCGAGTTGCAGAAAGCATGATGCGCTGGCTGCCCTGGTGTTTTGCGCTGGTGCTCGGCACGACGTTCGCGGCCGCGCCCGCCGACGTGGCGATGGAGGCGCGTCTCAAGAAGCTCGACGAGGAATTGCGCTGCCTCGTTTGCCAGAACCAGTCGCTGGCCGATTCCAACGCGCCGCTCGCACAGGACCTGCGCCGCGAAGTACGCAGCCTGGCCGATTCCGGCAAGAGCGACGCCGAGATCAAGGATTTTCTCGTCGCGCGTTACGGCGATTTCGTGCTCTACAAACCGCCCGTCAAGAGCATCACCTGGCTGCTGTGGTTCGGCCCTTTCGTGTTGCTGGCCGGCGGCGCGCTTGCGTGGTGGTCGGTCGCGCGCCGCCGTGGCCGGCGTGGCGATGCCGCGCCGGCAGCCGTGGATGGCATCGCAGTCGACGCCGGCGTGGAACGCGCACGCGCACTGCTCAACGACCCGCGCGAATAACGCGCGCGCGAATCGACGGTGGGTGCGTATCGTCCCGTTCCGCTGACCACCTACGAGCGGCTGCCGGAGGCCGAAGTGCGCGCCCGCGCGAATGCGTTCAACGCGCTGATGCAGCGGCGACGGTCCGTGCGGTTCTTCGGTGCCGACCCGGTGCCGCGCGACATCATCGAAACCTGCCTGCGGGTGGCGGGCTCCGCACCTTCCGGCGCCAACCAGCAGCCCTGGCAGTTCGTCGCGATCGCGGATCCTTCGCTGAAGCGCACGATCCGCGAAGGCGCCGAAGCCGAGGAACGCGAGTTCTACGAGCGGCGCGCCACGCCGGAGTGGCTGGACGCGCTGGCGCCTCTGGGCACCGATCACGACAAGCCCTTCCTCGAAAGCGCGCCGTGGCTGATCGCGATCTTCTACAAGGCCTACGATGTCGAAGCCGACGGCACGCGCACCAAGCTCTACTATCCGATCGACTCCACCGGCATCGCCACCGGCTTCCTGATCGCGGCGCTGCACCACGCCGGCCTCGCCTGCCTCACACACACGCCGAGCCCGATGGCGTTTCTCAACCAGATTCTCGATCGCCCCGCCAACGAGCGCCCCTTCGTGCTGCTGGTCGTGGGCTATCCCGCCGCCGCCGCAACCGTGCCGTCGATCGAGCGCAAGCCGCTCGACGCCATCGCCACGTTTCGCTGAAGCAGCGCGCCGCGCCTTACGCCGGCAGCAGCGTGGCGCCGCAATTCCAGCAGAGGTCGAAGTTGGCCGGGGAGTCTTCCTGGCACGCACCGCAATGCATCGTGCCGGTGCGCTGGCTATCGGCCGCGATGTCGTGCAGCACGATCGCCGCGCGCTCGCGGTCGCATTCCCGCTCGATCCAGACCGAAGGCTGCGCGACATCGGCCGGCAGGTCGCCGACGATGCTCACCGCATTCTGGTTGAAGATGTGCGCGCGGATGCCAGCCTGGTTCAAGCGGTCGGCCACGAGCCATGCATCGAAGCGCTGGCGGGCGATGTAGATGCGGATCATCGCGGCGGCTGCCAGTCCCGCAGCACGCTCGCAAGGAGGCGCAATGCGCCGCTCAGCGGGGCCGCGCGTGCGGCGTCGAAGCGATAGGGCGGCGCCTCGTCCATGTAGCAATCCTGCGCCATTTCAAGCTGCAGTGCATGTACGCCCCGCAAGGGCCGACCGTAGTGCCGCGTGATATAGCCGCCCTTGAAGCGGCCGTTGACCACGTGCGAGAACCCGACGGCATCCGCGAGCACGCCTGCGGCCGCCGCCTGCAACGCTGGCGCGCAACTGGCGCCGTCCGCGGTACCCAGATTGAGATCCGGCAGGTGACCGGCGAAGAAGCGCGGCACCTCGCCGCGGATGGAATGCGCGTCGAGCACCACCGCGTGACCGTGCCGCGCGCGCAGGCGCTCGATCTCGGCGACGAGCGTGGCGTGATAGGGCGCAAAGCAGGTCTCGATGCGGGTGGCGACTTCCGCGGGTGTCGGCGCGGCGCCGTCGAGGTACACCGCCTCGTTGGCAAAGGTGCGCGTCGGGCAGAGTTCGGTGTTGTCGGCGCCGGCGTAGAGCGCGGCGCCGGTCGGGTCGCGATTCAAGTCGACGACGTAGCGCGAGTGCGTGGCGCACAGCAGCGTGATCCCGGCCTCGCGCGCGAAATCGA
>JBKJSU010000027.1:0-2922 GCA_046594415.1 Casimicrobiaceae bacterium
GGTCGATCAGGCGCTCGGCACTGCGCATCGAGCAGGTGACGTTGCGGCATGCCTGGAGATGCCAGCGCCCGATGGGCTTGCGGCGAAACTGCGTGTAGTAGGACAGTACTTCCTCGATCTGGATGCGGGGAACGCCGAGATACTCGACCAGCCCGTCGATGTCGGCATCGGCCACGAAGCCGCGGTCCTCCTGGATGCGGCGCACGCAGGGCAGCACGAGCGAGGACTCGAAGCCCGCGGGAAAGCGGGCCTTCAGCTTCTCGAATTCCGGGATGAGGTGCTTCATGCCCGGCATCCCGCCGATGCGCCGGCGCTGGCAGCGGGCGGTGTTCGGACCCTCATCGGTCGCACTCCCCGCCGATCATGTTGATCGAGCCGAACGTGGGCACGATGTCCGCGAGTTGGTAGCCGTCGAGCATGCGATGAACGCCGCCCACGTGGACGAAGCTCGGCGCGCGGACGTGCACCTTGGCCGGGATGCCGCCGCCCGTGCTGACGATATAGAACCCCAGCTCGCCATTGGGCGATTCGTGCGCAGCGTAGGCGTCGCCCGCCGGCACCTGCGGGCCGTCCATCACCAGCTTGAAGTGGTTGATCAGCGATTCGATTTCGGAATAGACGAGGTGCTTCTCGGGCAACGTGAAGCGATGGTCGTCCACGTTGATCGGGCCGGCAGGGAGTGTGTCGATCAGCTGCCGGATCATGTGCACCGACTCGTCCATTTCACACATGCGCACGTAGTAGCGGTCGTAGTTGTCGCCGTTGATGCCCACTGGCACCTCGAAGTCCAGGTCGGCATAGGCGAGGTACGGCGTGTCGCGGCGCAGATCCCGCGGTGCGCCGGTGGACCGGAGGATGACGCCGGTGTATCCCCAGTTGATCGCGTCGGCCGTCGAGATTACGCCGACGTTGCGCATGCGGTCGATGAAGATGCGGTTGCGGTCCATCAGGCCATGCACGCGGCCGATGAAATCCTCATACTGGTCCAGAATGACTTCGAGCCGCGCGAGCCAGCCGTCGGGAAGATCACGCGCCAGTCCGCCAATGCGGCCGTAGGTATAGGTCACGCGCGCCCCGGTCAGCGCCGCGAGATGCTCGTACATGTAGTCGCGGACCATGACGAGGTACAGGAACGCTGTCATGGCGCCCAGCTCCATGAGCCCGGCGGCGATGCAGGTGAGGTGGTCGACGACGCGCGAATATTCCGACAGCAGCGTGCGCAAATGCCGGCAGCGCGGCGTGATCGTGATCTCCGCGAGCGTCTCCACCGCCTCGCAGTACGCGAAGTCGTTGATCAGCGCCGATACGTAGTTGAGGCGGTCGACATAGGGAATGAGGTTGTGCCAGGTGTGCGACTCGCACTCCTTTTCGAAGCCGCGGTGCAGATAGCCGCAGTGCACGTCGGTGCGCACGACGCGCTCGCCGTCGAGCTCGGCGATGATCTGCACGGTCCCGTGCGTGGCCGGGTGCGACGGACCGATGTTGACGATGACGTGGTCGTCGTGGCCGGTCGTGTCAAAGGCCGGCCGGACCGGATTGGGCAGCGTGAACTCGGGAGGCTTGGCGTCGAGGGGGGCCATGTTTGCTAGCGCGTGCTTCCGCTTGTTTCCGCTCATTTCCGGTACGGAACCAGCGGCTGCTCCTGCAGCTTCGGATAGTCCTTGCGCAGCGGATGCCCGACAAAGCCCTCGTACAGCAGGATCGGCCGCATGTCGGCATTGCCGTGAAAGCCGATGCCATACATGTCGTGGCACTCGCGCTCCATGAAGCCCGCGGCGCCGTAGAGCGGCACCAGCGAAGCGACGGTAGGATCGGCATCCGGGACCACCGTCTTCAGCCGGACACGCACGAAGTGACTGGTGGAGTAGAAGTGATAAACGACCTCGAAGCGCGGCTGCCGCGGCAGCCAGTCGATCGCGGTGACGTCGAGGAACAGGTCGAACTGGAACTCCTCCTTCAACACCTTCACCACGTCGAACAGACGCGTCGGCGGCAACGACACCACGGGCACGCCATGCGCCTGCGTCACCGCGCACTCCAGTGACGGCAGGCGCTGCTGCAGGCGTTCGAGGATGGCCGCCATCAGAAGTCACGCGTAATGATGGGGTGCCGGGATCGCGCAATTTTGTCCTGCAGCTGCATAATGCCGTCGATGACCATCTCGGGACGCGGCGGGCAGCCGGGAACGTAGATGTCCACCGGGATGATCTTGTCGATGCCCTGCACGGCGGCGTAGTTCTGGTAGAACCCGCCGCTGGTGGCGCAGACGCCGAACGCCATCACCCATTTTGGCTCGCACATCTGTTCGTAGACCCGGTACAGGACCGGCGCCTGCTTGTGCGTCACCGTGCCGACGACCATCAGGAGGTCGGCCTGGCGCGGCGAGAACCGCGGCAGCGCGGCGCCGAACCGATCGGTGTCGTAGGGCGACGAGCTCACCGCCATGAATTCCATCGCACAGCATGCGGTGACGAACGGATACGGAAATAGCGAAAACTTGCGGGCCCACCCCACCAACTCGTCCTTCTTGGTGGTGAGGTATTCGAATGCAGCGGACTTGCCGCCAGCAGCATGGATCGGGATGGGTATCGGGGTGAAGGCCATGGCTACTCCGTGACCGCTTCGAGCAGCCGTGCCTTGTAGACGTAGAGCAGGATCAGCACGAGGAGGAAGATGAAGATGCCGAATGTGGCCAGCATGAAGCTTGTCAACGGCTGCGCGCCCAGTGCCCAGATGAAGAGGAACACCGTCTCCAAGTCGAACAGGATGAACGCGATGGCCACGCCGTAGTACTTGATGGGAACAGCCTTGATGTTGCGGGTATCGACCGGCGTGGCGCCGCACTCGAAGGGTTCCATCTTCAGCGCGGAGCCGACGGGCTTGGGCCCGAGGACGTAGTTCAGCGCCAGCGTGACGGCGACA
>JBKJSU010000034.1:0-5369 GCA_046594415.1 Casimicrobiaceae bacterium
GGCTCCTGACCATCTACGACATGTGCAAGGCCGCCGACCGCGGGATGCGGATCGAGGAAGTGCGCGTGGTTGAGAAGTTCGGCGGCAAGTCGGGGCATTTCCGGAATCCGTAGAGCCAAGAGTTCGCAGGCGAGGTTCAGCCTCGCATCTTGGCGCGTTCGGCTTATGCGGCGCTTACGGTCTCCGCCGCTGGTTCTGTCTTGGTCCGGTGGTTGGACCACTTGACCAGAAGGCGCCGCCGCGCGTAGAGTCCGGGCGCGAGTCGCGCGGACCGCAGGGGCCGATGGAGGCCACGGCCGCCGCTCTCGAGGAAGATTGCCCCCCGTGCCCCTGCATACGATCGAACCGCTGCGGCTCTACCGGCAGATTGCCGGCCAGATCGCGACCCTGATCGACAACGGCGAGTTTGCGTCCGGCTCGCGCCTGCCCGCCGAGCGCGAGTTGGCGGCGCTGCTGGGCGTATCGCGAACGTCGGTGCGCGAAGCGATCATCTCGCTGGAAATCGGCGGCCGCGTCGAGGTGCGCGTGGGGTCGGGCATCTTCGTGGCCGAACCCCGCGCGGCCGACTTGTCCGTCGATACCGACGAAGGCCCCAGTCCTTTCGACCTCCTCGCAGCACGGCACATGATCGAGGGCGAAATTGCGGCCGTGGCCGCGCGCCATGTCAAGAAGGCCGAGATCGCGGCCATGCGCAAGACCGTCGACCGCATGCGCGACCACGCCACCGACTTCACCAAGCGCGACGCCGCCGACCACGAATTCCACGTCCGGCTGGCGGCCGCCACGCGTAACGGTTCGCTGGCGCTGGTGGTGCAAGGGCTATGGCAGCAGCGCCGGGGCAAGCTGTGGTCGCGTATCGAGACCTATTTCCACACGCAGAAGATGCGCGAAGGCGTGCTGCTCGACCACACGGCGATCATCGATGCGCTCGAACAACGTGACGGCGAGGCCGCACGCGAGGCGATGCACAAGCATATTGCCCGCGTCGAGCGCGAATTTCAGCGCCAATGGGACGTGATAGTCCCGCAGCAAGGAGCAGGGAAAGGCACGCGCCGCGTGAGCCCCCTGCGCAAACGTAACGCCACCACGTAGTCCATCACCTGACCAGCGAGGAGCAAGACCATGAAACTCCATTTGACTCGCATTGCTGCGGCGCTGGCGGCCGCTGCCATCTGCCTTCCGGCGGTGGCGAAGGAATACCGTTCCGCCGACGTGCAGCCGGAGGACTACCCGACGCTGATGGCCATCACCTATGTGCCGGCGTTCTCGATGTGGTTGCCCCATTACTTCGGCTACAACTGACATGGCAAAAGCACTGACACTTGCGACACTTGCGGGATTGCCCGCTGGCGTGGCGCGGCCGGCCTTTGATACGCAGGCCATCGACGTCGGCATCCTGCACCTCGGCCTCGGCGCCTTTCATCGCGCGCATCAGGCGGTATACACCGACGACATCCTCGCCGTCGATCCGCGCTGGGGCATCTGCGGCGTGTCGCTGAAAACGCCGCGCGCCACCGAATCGCTGGCGGCGCAGGACGGGCTTTATACGCTGCTCACGCGCTCGGGCGAGGGCATCGAGCCGCGGGTGATCGGCAGCGTGCGCGAGACGTTGTTCGCGGGTGCGGACCGCGCCGGCCTTATCGCGCGCTTTGCCGATCGCCGCATCATGGTGGTGACTGCCACGGTCACGGAAAAGGGCTATTGCCACGATCCGGCCGCCGGCGCGCTCAACGTTGCGCATCCCGATATCGTGCATGACCTCGCGCACCCCGATGCACCGGAGTCGGCGGTGGGCATCCTGGTGGCGGGGCTCGCGGCGCGCCGTGCGGCCAATGCCGGACCACTCACATTTGTCTGTTGCGACAACCTGCCGCACAACGGGCGCCTGGTCGAAGGTGTGGTGCTGGCCCTCGCCGAGCACCGCGATCCCGCATTGGCGGCGTGGATTCGCGCCAATGTCACGTTTCCATGCACGATGGTCGACCGCATCGTCCCGGCGGTCACGGCCGCCGATGTCACCGATGCCGAG
The DNA here is from genome assembly GCA_046594415.1 of Casimicrobiaceae bacterium. GTDB lineage: Bacteria > Pseudomonadota > Gammaproteobacteria > Burkholderiales > Casimicrobiaceae > VBCG01. The sequence goes on from JBKJSU010000034.1 coordinate 2,030, forward strand.
CGGCTGCTGGGCGTGCACGATGCGGCGCCGGTGGCAGCGGAGCACTTTGGCCAGTGGATCATCGAGGATCGCTTTGCCGGCCCGCGCCCGCCGTGGGACAAGGCGGGCGCGCAGTTCGTTGCCGATGTCGCGCCCTTCGAGTGGATGAAGTTGCGCTTGCTCAACGGCAGCCATTCCACGCTGTCGTATCTCGGGTTCATGCTCCGGCACGATTACGTGTGGCAGGCGTCCAGCGACCCGGACCTTGCCGCGCTGGTGCTGCGGCAGATGGCCGAGGAAATCGTGCCCACGCTCACGCCGCCGCCGGGCATTGTTCTCGACGTCTATTGCGGCCAACTGATGGAGCGCTTTCGCAACTCCGCGCTGCCGCACCGCACCCGCCAGATCGCGATGGATGGCTCGCAGAAATTGCCGCAGCGCCTGTTGGGCACCATCCGCGACCGGATGCGCGCCGGCGCATCGTGGCGCCATCTCGCGCTAGCGGTGGCCGCGTGGATCCGCTATGCCGGCGGCAAGGACGAGCACGGGGTGAGCATCGATGTGCAAGATCCGCTGGCGGCGACGTTCGCCGGCATCGTCCGCGATGCACAGGGCGACCCGGCCGCCATGGCCGATGGCTGCCTCGACCTCAAGTCCGTATTCGGTACCGACCTGACTGCGCATCATGCCTTTCGCGAGGCGGTGCGCGCCAACGTCGTGGCACTGGTCCGCGACGGCACGCGGGCGACGCTGCAGCGGCATCTTGGCGGCAGTTGAAGCGTCGCGGCGCAGGCGTTTTCCTTCCACCGCAATGACATCACGCAAGGCCGAACCATGTCGATCCCGCTGCATCTCCATCCCGACCGCCTGTTCCCCGCCGACCCCGCCACGCGCGCCGTGGCGCGCCGTCTCTATGCGACGGTGAAGGACCTGCCGATCGTGAGCCCGCATGGCCACACCGATCCGCAGTGGTTTGCCGACAACGCACCGTTTGCCAATGCCAGCGCGCTCTTCATCGTGCCGGATCACTATGTGTTCCGGATGCTCTACAGCCAGGGCGTGCGGCTCGAGGATCTGGGTATTCCGCGGCAGGACGGCGGCCCGGTGGAATCCGACATGCGCAAGATCTGGCACACGTTTGCTGCGCACTATCACCTGTTTCGCGGCACGCCCACGCGGCTGTGGCTCGACCACGCGTTCAATACCGTCTTTAGCATCGACGAGCTGCTGACGTCGGAATCGGCAGATCGCTATTTCGACCGTATCAACGCGTGCCTCGCGCAGTCGGATTATTTTCCGCGCGCGCTGTTCGAGCGCTTCAATATCGAAGTGATTGCGACGACGGAATCGCCACTCGACGGGCTGGTCCACCACCAGAAGATTCGCGCCTCCGGCTGGAAGGGCCGCGTGGTCACCGCGTATCGTCCCGATGCCGTGTCCGATCCCGAGTTCGAAGGCTTTGCCGCCAACGTGGCGCAGTTCGGCGCGCTCACGGGCGAGAACACGGCGACGTGGGCCGGGTACCTTGCCGCGCATCGCAATCGCCGGGCGTTCTTCAAAACGATGGGCGCCACGTCCACCGACCACGGCCACGCGACCGCGCAGACCAGCGATCTCGCGTCCGCCGAGTGCCAGCGGCTGCTGGACCGCGCGCTGGCCGGCACCATCACCGCGGCGGAAGCGGAAGCATTCCGCGGCCAGGTGCTGACCGAAATGGCAGGCATGAGTCTCGACGATGGCCTTGTCATGCAGATTCATCCGGGCAGCTTCCGCAATCACAATCCCGTTGTCTTTAGCCGCTTCGGCCGCGACAAGGGCGCCGACATTCCCACGCGTACCGACTACGTCCGCGCGCTGCGGCCGCTGCTGGAAAAGCACGGCAACGATCCGCGCCTCACCGTGATCCTGTTCACGCTCGACGAGACGTCGTATGCGCGCGAGCTGGCGCCGTTGGCCGGCCACTATCCGGCGCTGAAACTGGGGCCGCCGTGGTGGTTTCACGACAGCCCGGAAGGCATGCAGCGCTTTCGCGAGCAGGCCACCGAAACCGCGGGCTTCTACAACACTGTGGGCTTCAACGACGACACCCGCGCGTTCATGTCGATTCCCGCGCGGCACGACGTGGCGCGCCGGATGGACTGCCGCTTTCTGGCGACGCTGGTCGTCGAGCACAAGATGGGCGAGGACGAAGCCTTCGAGCTGGCGCCGGGGCTGGCACACGATTTTGCAAAGGCCGCGTATCGGCTGTAACAGCGCCTCCACAACGCCATTGCAACGCTTCCGCAACACCTCTCCGCAGGCGAGGCTTCCGTCTCTCTGTAGGCGAGGCTGCAACCTCGCGGCGCAAGGCTCCAGGCCTGCGACCATGATGTGTACCTGGCGCCGCGATCTTGCCCGCATGCACAATGCACCAGCTACACTCCTGCCCATGACCCGTCCGGCTTGGCAATTGATCGCAATGCTGGTGCTGGCGATGCCACACGCATCAGCCTGGGCCGCGCATCCCATGCTTTCCGAGGATCCCGGCACGCAAGGCACCGGCCATGCGCAACTGGAATTGGGGTTTGCGGCCGCCCACGGCGACCCCTCGTTCAACGGCCGCGGCCTGTTGTTCAGCCCGCAGGTTTCCTATGGCCTGGCGGAGACGGTCGACCTCATCGTGCAGGGGTTATGGCAGTCGCAATCGCCCGCCGGTGCGCCCACGGTGCCTGGCATCGGCAACTCGCTGGTGGATATCAAGTGGCGCTTCTACGAGTCGGACGGACCGCTCGCGCTTGCGGTTCGCGCAGGTGTGGACCTGCCCACCGGTGACGATTCCACCGGGATTGGCGGCGGCCAACCCGGCTCGCATGTGCTGGCGGTTGCGAGTTGGAAATTCGCCGACTTCAGTGTGTATGCCAATGCAGGCTATGCGCGCGTACGACAGTCCGGCACTCGCCCCAACATTGGGTTTTTCTCCGTCGCCATCGCGACCCCGGAATCCGCGCCGCTACGCACGTTCATCGAGGCGGCGACTTACTCCAATACCGATCCGACGAACGCGCAGTGGCCGGCCATCGCCCGCACCGGTTTCATCTATACCGTCAACACCGCGCTCGATCTCGACGTTGGCGTGCAGACACGACTCAACCCCAGCGCGATGCGGGTGTCATGGTTGGCGGGAGCGACGTTGCGCTGGTGACTTGGCGTTCATGGAGGCCGTAACCGTGGGCGCCAGCGCAAGAAAGCGCCAATCGGCGCGGCTGACCGCGTCGATCCACCATGCCAGCGCGTTGCCCGGACGCCCGCTTTTCCATGCCGCGCTCACGCGCGCCGGCTGGCGCGGCGTTTCGATTGCCATGATCACCAGCCGGCCGGACGC
>JBKJSU010000054.1:0-3013 GCA_046594415.1 Casimicrobiaceae bacterium
AACAGGATCTCGCCCATCCAGACGAAGAGCGGCAGCGCGGTGAGCGTCCATGACGACGCCGAGCCCCAGATCGTGACGGCCATCGCGTCGCCGGCGGGCCGCGACGAGAAGAGTTCCATCCCGATCCAGGCCACGCCGGCCAGGGCAAGGCCGATCCACACGCCACTGCCGAGCAGCATGAACAGCGCGACGATCAGGAGCGTGGTGATCAGTGCTTCATTCATTGTGCAGCGCCTCGGTGGGCGCCTTGCGGATGCGCTTGCCCTGCAGTTCGCGGACGAAATCGTCGACGAAGGCGATGAAGAGAATGGTGACGCCGAAGGCCATCGACAGCTGCGGCAGCCACAGCGGCGTGGCATCGTTGCCGGTGGAGATGTCGTTGAAATCCCACGACTGGAAGGCGAGGCGGATGCTGAAGTACGCGAACGCGCCGGAGAGCAGCGTGGCCACCGCCAGCGACCACAGCTCGAGCCCGCGCCCCGCGCGCGGCCCGAGGTGCTCGAGCAGCAGCGTCACGCGGATGTGCTCGCCTTTTTGCAGCGTGTAGGCCAGCGCCAGGAAACCGGCGGCGGCCATGCAGTAGCCGGCATAGGAGTCGGTGCCGGGCACATGGAAGTGCAGCAGGCGACCGGTGATGCCGAGCAGCACCATCACGAGCGTGCCTACCAAGAACAACGCCGCCAGGAATCCGGCGGCGTTGTACAAACGGTCGAGCCCGTGTCGCATGAGTCTACTGCTGCACGCGGTAGGCTTCGATCACCTTCTTGCCGTCGTCGCCGGCCTTGCGCTGCCATTCGGCGAGCATGAAATTGCCCACCTTGCGCAGGTCGCCGGTCAGCTGGTCGCTGGGCTTGAGGATGCTCATGCCCTTGCCCTTCAACTGGTCGATATACCAGCCGTTCTTTTCCTCGGACAGCTTCCAGCCGCGCGTCTCGGCATCGGCGGCGGCCTTGAGCAGCGCCGCCTGCGTGGGCTTGTCCAGCGCCTCGAAGGCCTTGAGGTTGATGATCACGGCGTTCTTGGGAAGCCACGCCTGCGTGTCGTACCAGTTCTTGATGTGCTCGTAGGTCTTGGAGTCGTAGCCGGTGGCGCCGGAGGACATGTACGAATCGATCACGCCGGTGGCGAGCGCCTGCGACACCTCCGCGGCCTGCACGGTGACGGGCTGCGCGCCTACCAGTTCGGCGATCTTCGATGTGGCGGGGCTGTAGGCGCGCCACTTCAGGCCCTTCATGTCGGCGGCGGAGGCGAGCGTCTTCTTGGTGTAAATGCCCTGCGGCGGCCACGGCACGGTGTAGAGGAGCTTCATACCCTGCTTGACCAGCTTGTCGTCCAGTGCTTTCTTCGACGACTTGTAGAGTTTCATCGATTCGCCGTAGGACGTCGCCAGGAACGGGATGCCGTCGATGCCGTAGATCGGATCCTCGTTCTCGAAGTTGACGAGCAGGATCTCGCCCGCCTGGGCCTGGCCACCCTGCACGGCGCGCTTGATCTCGGGCGCCTTGAACAGCGATGCATTGGGGTGCACCTGGATCTTCAACTTGCCCGCGGTGGCCTTGTCGACGTCGTTGGCGAACTGCACGACGTTTTCGGTGTGGAAATTGGTGGGCGGATACGCGGTGGGCAGGTCCCACTTCGTCTGGGCAAGTGCGGGCACCGCGAACATCAGGCCGAATGCGACGGCGGTCAATCGATTCATCGAGAGTCTCCTGTCGGGCACGGGGGCACATGCTCCACGCGCGGATGGTGGGATTATTACCATAAATCGCTGCGGCCGCAGCGCGGCGCGACGCCGGGCAAGCCGCCGTAAAACCAGGCGGTGGCCTGGGCGGCATCGAACACGGGCAGGCCCAACTGCCTGGCCAGCATGTCGCGGTAGGGCGGCATGTTGGCGCACTCGAGCACGACAGCGCCGAGGTCGGGGTGGCGCGCGTGGAGGCGCTGCCCCGCCGCAACGACGTCGGCGGCCATCCGCGTGCGGTCGAGCGTGGCGCTGCCATGGCGGATCGTGCGGGCGAAGTAGCTGTCGGTGTCCACGCCTTCGACCGGCGTGTCGGGATCCGCACCGGCGGCGGCGAGCGTGGCGCGGTCGAGATCCGGCGCCGAGTACGTGAGTACGCCCACGCGCCTGCCCGCCGCCAGGCAGCGTGCCAGCAATGGCAATTGCAGCAGGGCGGAGGTGAGCACCGGTACGCCGGCGGCGTCGGCCAGTTCCCGCTGCCAGCGCGCGAGAAAACCGCAGGTGGTGGCGATGCCGGCGCAGCCGGCGTCGGCCAGGTTGCGCGCGGCGCCGGCAAAGCGCGCCAGCAGCGCCGGGTCCCGGCGATGCACGACGCCTTCGACGTCGGCGCCCCTGACTGCGACGATCCGCACCGGAAACGCGAAGGTTTCCGGTGCGCCGATGTCGCCGGGAATGCGCGGGAAGTGCGTATCGAGCGTCAGGATGCCGAGCATGCGCGATGCCTTGTCGATGCATCCGGTGGTGCGACGGCAAGCCGACGGATGGCAAAACAATCAATAGTGACAAATTATCAAGATATCGTTAGCATCTTGTCAACATATTCGTTCATGCCGTGCTTTGATGCATGGCGCCGCCGGAGGAAAGCATGGCCGCACGCCGTCAGAGGTCGCCGTCCCCGCCCGCCGCGCAAGCCGCGCCCGTCGCCGCTGCCGCCGCGCCGCGCCTCTTCGTTTCGTCGTCGCACCTCGTCTCGGAAAAAAGCCGCGAGCTATCCGAATTCGAATTCGGACTGATCGTGGCCGGCCATGCCTTCGACCGCTGGGTGGTGCGGTGCATGGCGGCGGCCGGCATCCATGACCTGACCACGCTCGAAGTGTTGCTGCTGCATCACGTCAACCATCGCGCCCGGGAAAAGAAGCTGGCCGACATCGCGTTCATGCTCAACATCGAGGACACCTACGTCGTGGCCTATGCGTTGAAGAAGCTGGTGGCGCTGGGACTCGTCAAGTCCGACAAGCGCGGCAAGGAGGTGCTGTTTGCCACCACCGCCAA
>JBKJSU010000296.1:0-6452 GCA_046594415.1 Casimicrobiaceae bacterium
CTCGTGCAGCGCGCGCACATGACGGTAGATCGTCGAGCGCGAAGTCCCGGTATAACGAATCAATGCATCGGCCGACCAGTAGGGCGCGGCGGGCGTGAACAGGTCCAACAGCTCCAGCATTCGTGTCAGGCTGTTGTCCGGCGTATCGGCGCCGTCGCGCGCTGGCGGCGATAAGACCGCCTTCTTTGCCACAGCGCGCTTGCGTGGCACGGCCTTGACGGCGGCGGCGGATTTCCCTGCTGGTGCCATGTCGGCTGGAGTTCGGGCCATTGCGCTAATGCCCCTTGAAGACAGGCGCGCGTTTGTCGACGAACGCCTGCGCAGCCTCGCGATGATCCGCGGTCCGGCTTGCGGCCACCTGCTGCTGCGCTTCCAGGTCCAGCACCGCCGCCAGCGCGGCCCCCTGCGCCGCGTTGAGATTGCGCTTCATTTGCGCGAAGGCGAGCGTGGGGCCGTCCGCCAGTTGCCGCGCCATTGCGATCGTCGCCGCTGCGAGATCGGTGTCGGACACCAGGCGGTTGAGGAGACCCAGCGCCAGCGCCTCGCGTGTATCGATGGTGTCGGCCGTGAAGTAGAGTTCGCGCGCCTTGGCCGGGCCGAGGAGCTGCGACAGGAAGAAGCTCCCACCAAAGTCACCGGGCAGGCCCACTTTGGCAAACGCCGTGGTGAAACGCGCGGAAGTGCCGGCAATGCGCAGGTCGCACGCGAGGGCCAGCGCCAGGCCGGCGGCTGCCGCGGGCCCGTTCACCATCGCGATCGTGGGCTTGGACAGGGCGTGGAGCTGCCGGACCACCTCCATCTTGCCGCGCAGCACCGCCTCGGCGTCGGGCGCATCGTGGGCGATCGCGCCGCTGGCCATCCGCTTCACGTCGCCGCCGGCACAGAAGCCGCGACCCGCGCCGGTGAGGATCACGGCGCCGACGGCACGATCGGCGTCGATGCGATACAGCGCATCGCGCAGCTGCACGAGCATCTCGGGCGACAACGCATTGAGGCGCTCGGGCCGGTTGAGCGTGAGCGTGGTCACGCCGTCGTGCAGGTGTTCGAGGACGTCCTCTGTCATGGCGTGCGGATATTCCCTGACTGCGGGAAGAGTGTCAACGCAGGACTTGCTCTGAGCCTATCGCCAAAAGAGCCATCGTCAATTGTGCAAACATGTTATATCATGAGACTTTACAACTAAGTACTTGCGCAGCGCGATGGACTTTCGGCAATGACGAACACGGCGGCAGCATATGTGGTGGGGGCGTATGAACACCCCACGCGGCATGCGCCCGACAAATCAGTGGCGCAGCTGCACGCCGAGGTGGCAGCGGGCGCGTTGGCGGACGCCGGTCTGACGCGCGCGGATGTCGACGGCTATTTCTGCGGCGGTGATGCACCCGGCCTCGGCCCGCTGTCGATGGTCGACTACATGAATCTTGACGTCCGGCATGTCGATTCGACGGATACGGGCGGGTCGTCGTATCTCATCCACGTGGCGCACGCGGCCGCAGCGATTGCCGCCGGCAAATGCAATGTCGCGCTGATCACGCTGGCCGGGCGCCCGCGCAGCGATGGCGCGGCCACGGGAACGAGCACGCCGCCCGGGACCGCCGCCCAGCCCGACCGCCAATGGGAAGTGCCGTTCGGCCCGACGATCGTCAACATGTACGCGATGTGTGCGATGCGGCACATGCATCAATACGGCACGACCAGCGAGCAGCTGGCGTGGATCAAGGTGGCTGCGTCGCAACACGCGCAGCACAATCCGCTCGCTGTCCTGCGCGATGTCGTCACGGTCGACGAAGTGGTGCGCTCGCCGATGATCGCGGATCCGCTCCATCGCCTCGATTGCTGCATTATCAGCGATGGCGGAGGTGCGCTGATCGTCACCCGTCCTGAAATTGCGAAGAGTCTCCAGCGGCCGCTGGTGAGAGTCATTGGCACCGGCGAAGCTGTGAAAGGCCTGCGCGGTGGCGACGTCGACCTCACGTATTCGGCCGCGGCACGTTCGGGGCCGGCGGCCTTTGCCCAGGCGGGGGTCGCGCCGGCCGACATCAAGTACGTGTCGATCTACGACAGCTTCACGATCACCGTGCTGATCCAGCTCGAGGACCTCGGGTTCTGCGCCAAGGGCGACGGCGGGCGCTTCGTCGCCAATGGCAACCTCATCTCCGGTGTGGGTCGCCTGCCGTTCAATACCGACGGCGGCGGCCTGTGCAATAGCCATCCGTCCAATCGCGGCGGTATGACCAAGCTCATCGAGGCCGTCCGGCAGTTGCGCGGCGAGGCCCACCCGGCGGTCCAGGTCGCTAACTGCGACATCGCCCTGGCGCATGGCACCGGCGGCAACCTCGGCACGCGGCACGCCGGGGCAACCGTGATCATGGAGCGCGCATGAGCACGCGCGAAGTCGAGGTGCGCGCCATCCCCGCGCCCGAACCCAATCCGGAAACGCAGGCGTTCTGGGATGGCACCGCCGCCGGCAAGATGCTGGTTCGCGAGTGCCTCGCGTGCCGGCGCGCGCACTGGTATCCGCGCGCCCTCTGTCCGCACTGTTTCTCCGAACGTACCGCATGGCGCGAGGCCAGCGGGCAGGGCGTGATCTATTCGTGGAGCGTGATGCGCCGCGTGCCCGTCCCGTACGCGATCGCCTATGTCACGCTGGCGGAAGGACCGACGATGCTGACCAACATCGTCGACTGCGATCTCGATGCGTTGCGGATTGGCCAGCCGGTGCGCCTGGTGCTGAAGACCGCGGCCACCGGCGCGCAGGTCCCGATGTTCACACCCACATGATCGCGGTTCACGGAAATCGCCGGTGAGCGTCGTGCGTCTCGAAGTTGATGGCAACGTCGGCGTCATCGTCGTCGACAATCCACCGGTGAATGCGCTCGGGCCCGGTGTCGGCGATGGCATCGTCGGTGCGCTGGCGCGCGCGGAAGCCGATCCCACCATCGTTGCAATGGTGCTGATCGGCGCCGGGCGCAGTTTCATCGCGGGTGCCGATATCCGCCAGTTCGGCAAGGGCATTGTGCGTCCGCCGATCGGCGAGCGGCCGAGCGACCGGATCGACGACACTACGAAGCCGATCGTCGCGGCGATCCACGGCTATGCACTCGGTGGCGGACTTGAATACGCATTGGCGTGTCACTACCGCATTGCCACCGCGGATGCGAAAGTGGGCCTGCCCGAAGTGCTGATCGGCATCCTGCCCGGTGGAGGCGGCACGCAACGGCTGCCGCGACTGATCGGACCGGGCGCTGCGCTCGATCTCATCTTGTCGGGCCGGCATGTTCCCGCGCCCGAGGCATTGGCACTCGGCATCGTCGATGCCCTCGTGGCGGTGGGTAGCGACCTGCGCACCGAAGCGATCGCGCTGGCGGCGCGCATGGCATCGGTACGTCCGTTGTCACGCCTGCGCGACAAAAGCGGTGCGCTGCAACCCGGTCGCGACGATCCGGCGATGTTCGACGTCAAGCGCAAAACGGTCGCGCGCGCGGCCCGCAACCAGCAGGCGCCGCAATTGTGCATCGCTGCCGTGGAAGCCAGCACCGTGCTCGGTTTCGACGAAGGCCTGCAGTTCGAGCGGAAGCTGTTCGAGACGCTCGAAACCTCGGACGAGGCACGCGGCCTGCGCTATGCCTTCTTCGCGGAACGCGAAGCGGCGAAGCTCCTGGATGTACCGAAAGACGTCGCGGTGCCGCCGCTGACCAGCGTGGCGATCGTGGGCGCCGGCACGATGGGCGTGGGCATTGCGATGGCCTGCGCCCATGCGGGCCTGCCCGTGAAGTTGCTCGATGTGGCACCCGAGACGCTCGGCCGCGGCATGCAGCGGATTCGGCAGAACTATGCCGCCAGCGTGTCCCGGGGCCGCTTGACTGAAAGCCTGGCGCAGACCCGCAGCGCGCTAATCACGCCGGTGACCACCTACGCGGACATCGCCAACTGCGACGTAGCGATCGAGGCAGTCTTCGAGGATCTTTCCGTCAAGCAGGATGTGTTCGCCCGCCTTGATGCGCTGATGCCCCCCGGCGCATTGCTCCTCACCAATACATCGGCCTTCGACATCGACCTGATCGCCACTGCTACTTCGCGTCCGCAGGACGTGGCGGGCGCGCACTTCTTCAGTCCCGCCAACGTGATGAAGTTGCTCGAAGTCGTGCGCGGCCAGCATACCGCTGCGCGCACGCTGGCGGGAACGATGGCACTGGGACGCAAGCTCGGGAAGACCTGCGTCGTCGTGCGCAACTGCGAAGGCTTTCTCACCAGCCGCAGCCGCACGCCGTTCGGTAACGAAATGCTGCTGTTGCTTGAGGAGGGCGCGCAGCCCGGCCAGGTCGATCGCGTGATGGTGGAGTTCGGCTATCCGATGGGACCTTTCGCCGTCAGCGACCTGGCCGGACTCGACATCGGCTACGCGTGGCGGAGGCGGCGCGCCGAGCGCGACCCGCACTATCGCAAGCTGCCGATCGCCGACCGGCTGGTCGAAATGGGGCGGCTGGGACAGAAGACCGGTGCCGGCTGGTATCGCTACGCCGAAGGCGATCGCACGCCGCAGGACGATCCCGTCGTGGCGCAGGTCATCACGAAATTCTGTGCTGCTGCGGGTGCCGGTCCGCGCGCGATCAGCGATTCCGAAATCCTGCATCGGCTGCTATTCAGCGCGGTCAACGAGTCGTGCCGCATCATCGCGGAAGGCCTCGTTTACCGGGCCAGCGATATCGATGTTGCGTGGATCCACGGCTTCGGCTTTCCCCGGTATCGCGGCGGGTTGCTGTTCTGGGCCGATGGCATTGGCGCCGCAGTGGTCCTGCGACAGATCGAGGAATGGCACGAGCGCTACGGAGCCCGTTGGAGTCCGGCGCCACTGCTGCGTGAGGCAGTAGCTAAGGGAATACCGCTGCGCGAGCTCAAGCCAATCGAGTCCGCCAGCGCGTTATAACAACAATCGCGTGATCCGGACCGGAGGAAACGGTCCCCCCGTTGGCAATCAAACGATTAGGAGGAGTGACGATGTCGATGACACGCAGAGAAGCATTGGCGCTGATTGGTGGTGGCGCCCTTGCGCTGGCGGCCGGATCCGCGCGCGCCCAGGACTACCCGTTCAAGCCGATCAGGATGATCGTGCCGTTTCCGCCCGGCGGGTCGTCGGATGTCATTGCGCGGCTCACGGCGGCCGAATTGCAGGGCGTATTGAAGCAACCGGTGGTCGTCGACAACCGGCCCGGCGCCAACGGCATCATCGGCGTGGAGCACTTCCTGCAGCAGCCGGCCGATGGACATACGCTGCTGGCCGCCGGGGGTTCGGCGTGGACGCCAGCCCAGGTCAAGAATCTCAAGTTCAACGTGCTGACCGATTGCGATCCGGTCGCACTGGTCTGCCAGACCCCGCTGGCGATGATCGTGCCGGCGCAACTGGGGGTCAACACCGCCCAGGAGTTCTTCGCAATGGCCAAAAGGAACCCCGGCAAGCTCAACTACGCATCCGTTGCGCCGAACGATCTGCTCTGGACCGAGTTGCTCAAGTTCCGTACCGGAACCGACATCGTCAACATTCCGTACAAGGGCAACGCGCCAGCGCTGACTGCGCTATTGAGCAACGAAGTGCAGATGACGTTTTCGGCCATCGCCGTCTTCCTGCCGTTCATCAAGGATGGCAAGTTCAAGGCGCTTGCGGTCAGCACGGCGCAACGCTCGCCGGTGGTGCCCGACGTGCCCACGCTCGCCGAGGTCGGCGTGCCCAACTTCGTCACGGCGTCCACGAATGGCGTCTGGGTGCCGCGTGGCACGCCAAAGGATGTGACGCGCCGGCTCAACGCGGCCTACGACGAGTTCCTGTCGCGTCCTGCCGTCAAGGCCAACTTCCTCGACAAGCTCGCTGCGGTGACGTTCGGCGGTTCGCCGGAAGAACTGGTCAAGGCCATCGGCAACGACCAGCGTTCGCTCGACGAGGCGGCCAAGCTGATCGGCTACCAGCCCGGTTGATCGTGTCGGCGCAACCCTTCGATCCCGCGACGCTGCGGCCGCTGTTCGAGCCCCGTAGCGTCGCAGTGATCGGCGCATCGGCCGATCCTGCGCGCATCGGCGGTCGACCCATTGTCGGCTGTCTGGCATTGGGATATGCGGGCGGATTGTTTCCGGTCAATCCTTCCCGTACGGAAATCCAGGGCCTGCGCTGCTATCCCGATGTCGTCGCGATCGGTCAGGCGATCGATCTCGCGATCATCGCATTGCCGGCGGCGCAGTGCGCTGCCGCCATCGCGCAATGTGCGGAAGCCGGTGTCAAGGCCGCGATCGTGCTGAGTGCGGGCTTCGCGGAGATGGGAGACGAAGGGATCGCGCTCCAGGACCGCATGCGCACGACCGCGCGGAGTGCCGGCATCCGCCTCGTGGGTCCCAACTGCATGGGGCTACTCAACCTGCGGCGCGGATTGGTGGCGAGTTTCACCAGCCTGGTCGACAACTCG
>JBKJSU010000574.1:0-4217 GCA_046594415.1 Casimicrobiaceae bacterium
GGGTGCAAGGCTGGCCCCGAGCCGGACAAGTGCCGCGGCCTTGGCAGCCGCCTGCGACGTTGAATTGACGGGTCAGTCTAGTTTGTATGTGCGCAGACAGCTACCACATACCACCCGATATTCACCGCAGTAGGTTTCAGCGCTACCTTCCAACTGCTGTCGGTGTCAGGATAGCTCAGGTTCAACAAGATGTCTGACGCGCCGGTGACGTGCCCTCCACCGAGAACCTTGTCTCCGGCATTGCAGGTCGCCGTGCTGGTACCGTAATTGCCCAAATTGGTTTGCACGTTTGCGCCCTGCACCCGGTAGATCGTAATCGGAGTTGCGGGACCTGCGGGACCGGTATCACCTTTGTCACCCTTTTCGCCTCGCGGGCCTGCTGGACCTGCCGGACCTGCCGGACCTTGCGGTCCTGCCACACCCGCAGGCCCCTGTACGTTCCATTGAATGGCCACTTCGGGTGTTCTGCAGGAGGAGTTCGCGGTGTCGATGATGCGAGTGTTTCCGTTGACGGCGTTGTAACAGCCGTGCAATACCCCGCCACTGTCGGGAATGGCTGCGTAGGCGGCTTGCGCCGTCAAGCCGATCAAGACCGACAGTGCAGCGACCGCGCCAGAACGAAAATGAAGTGGCTGGCAGGTTTCGATACTGTGAACTCTCAAGGTGACCCCTTTTCTCGGTTGGATCTGCCGAGTGTGCTTCGCGCTTGAAGCGCGACGCCTCGACGTGACGCAATGTGCTAATTTGTCGAAGTGCGGCGAGCCCGGCAGGTGCTCGACACGTCGGTCGAAATTTATAGATTTTTTTCACGCCGCGCGCAAGCGCATCGCGCACCGATACGCCGAATGGCGGAGCAGCGACAGGACGATGGAAATGAAGCGGACGTGGCTGATATTGCTGTGCGCAGGCGCTCTCGCGTCTGCTGCCAGTGCGCACGCGGCGCCATCTGCGGAGCACGAATACTACGTCGATCCGCAGGACGCGCTCGCCGTCCGGCCCGCGCTCAAGGCCGCGATGAACGCCAATGCCGACACGTTCGCAATCCGCCTGCCGCCGCCGGATGCCGCGCAGGAGCGGGCGCTTAAAGATTTCAATTCGGGGCGGTACGACAAGAAGCTGCAATTGGGATTTCCACGAAGCGTCTCGTTTGACGGCTCGGCACTGATCTGGAGAACGGCCCCGGACGGGGGACAGGTGGCTCGTTTCAGCGTCACTTCGCCTGGGGCGGCCGCGCTTCGCCTGGGGCTTGCGATCGATCGCTTCCCCAACGGTGCCGAACTTCGCGTATTCGGCTCCGCGGATCCTGGCCGGATCCATGGGCCGATTACAAGCCAGAACCTGCGGTGGTCGGAAGCGATCTATTGGTCGCCGGTGACGGAAGGGGAAACGGTCACTGCCGAGATCTACGTTCCCCCGGCGGGCGATACGCGTGGAGTGCAGTTCCGGTTGGAAGGCGTTTCCCATCTGGTCGCCACGGCGGCGACCGCGAAGACCCTGAAGGTCGGCACGGCGGAATCATGCAACCGCGACATCGCCTGCCTGATTAATCCGCCCCAAGGGCTGCTCGACGTAGCGAAGTCGGTGGCGAGGATGATCTACACCGAGGGGGGCGACAGCTATTTGTGTACCGGCACGTTGCTGGCGGACACGGACCGAGCGAGCGCCAAGCCCTACTTCTATACGGCCAGCCACTGCATCAGCAACCAACTCGCCGCCAGTTCGCTCAACACGTTCTGGTTCTACGAAACCCCCACCTGCGGCGGGAGCAACGCACCCAGCACGGTCCAGAAATCCGGCGGCGCCACGCTTCTTTACTCGGACGATTTCCTCAATACGGGCAGTGGCACGGACGCAGCGCTGCTCGTTCTCGCCGAGTCGCCTCCGAGCGGCGCGGTGTTTGCCGGCTGGGATGCGTCGCTGGTCGCCAGCGGATCCACGGTGATCGGCCTTCATCATCCGGACGGGGACCTCAAGAAGGTGAGCCAAGGTTCCTTCACAAGATATGCGCCATATTTCTACAACAACAAAAGTAATTTCATCAACGTCAAATGGCTGTCCGGCGCCACGGAAGGCGGCAGCAGTGGGTCGGGACTTTTTGTGGCCAATGGAAGCAAATACTACTTGCGGGGAGGGCTGCTTGGCGGCCAAGCCTCGTGCGATGCACCACAGTTCGAGGACAGCTACTCGCGGCTCGACGTCTTCTATCCCTATATCCAGAAATACCTCGACCCCGTCGCGGAGAAGGTCTCGCTGGTCGAGTATTACAACGATTCCCTCGATCACTACTTCATGACCTGGGTCGGGCCCGAGATCGCTAATCTGGACAGCGGCGATACGCGCGGTTGGCGGCGCACAGGGCTATCGTTCAAAGCCTACCCTGCCGAGCAGAGCGGTACGTCGGCAGTGTGCCGGATCTACATACCGCCCCTCAACGGAGACGGCCACTTCTACGGACGCGACAAGACCGAGTGCGACGGCGCGATGGCGCGGAATCCGTCGTTCGTCCTGGAATCGCCCGGGTTCTTCTACCTCTATCCAACGAGCGCGGGCACCTGCGCGCAAGGGCAGACTCCCGTTTACCGCGTGTATTCGAATCGAGCGGATGCCAACCATCGCTACGTGACGAGTCGTCCTGTGCGCGATGCGATGGTGGCCAAGGGCTGGCTGGCCGAAGGTGACGGGCCCGACACCGTGGTGATGTGCGCGCCCTAGCAACGACCTGTCAACAAATTGGGCCGACATCGAAGTCGTGTTGGTCCTCGCTCAATACTGACCAGGTTTCGGGGGGGCTGATCACGCGCCCTTGCGGGACCCGGGCGCGCAGGTTGCTAGTACCTTTAATCCGTTGGTCGAAAGTTCAAGTCCTGCACGGCCCACCATTTCCCGCAGGACTCGCCGCGATGGCGTTTCCCTCTGGCGTTGGCAGATGCCGGTATGCGGCACTTCCCGCTTCTGAAGGGCGCCTCGTCCTTTTGAGCACGGGTGCCATGGAGCGCCTGCATTCGTCCCTCGTTCGGGTCAACGGTACGGGACTTGCTTAGTCATCTCGCGGTCGCCGTCAGCGGACGTGAAAACACATTGCAATTCGGCCGATTCGAAGTGCAGGCGAGGGAATGCGCTGCCTTCATGCGTCTCGGCCAGCGAGGGAGTGCCTGTTTAATGACAACACCGAACGTTCGTCACACATCCAATTCGCAATCCTGGATGCATTTTTGTCGAAGTGCGGCGCGGCTTGCCTACGCAACTATAGTGGGGACGCTGGTGGCATCGGCAGCCTACGCCCAAACCACTGCCACGTTCACGCTGGTGGACAAGACCAATCTCGCCAGTGCCGGCGCGTACCAGATCTACGTGACGGGCTTCTCGACCGCGGGGCCGAACGGACCGCTGATCCTACAGGGGGACGGATCGTGGGCGGTGCCTGCTCCGCCCACCTCGGGCACCGTCTCGGGGATCCGTACGCTGCCCTGTTATCGCTTCTCGCCCGGCGTTTTGCCAGCCCCCGCGGACGCCATCAGCCAGATCCAGATCAACGGCGCGCAATTGGGAATCAGCGCACGCGTCTACTACTTCATCGTTACCGACACCGCGACGTTTCCAAACTGCAATCCGGCCGGCACCAGCAACGGTCTCTTCAACAATCCCAACGCGTTCACCTATGTCTACACCTACCCGGCCACCTACCCCGCCGTGCCGAATCCCCAGCCCAGCATCGCCGTCTACGAGCCCACCACGTTATCGGTTTCCGGCATGACGTTTCCCGCGTGGACCTATTCGGAAATCGGCGCGAGTTCGACCAGCGGCACGATCGACCTTTCGCAGGTCGACTTTTACGCGTTTCCGATGAATACGACGTCGGGCGTCAGTTCGGGTCCGGCGGCCATCGGCAATCCGGTCGGCGCGGCGGCCAATCCCGGCGAAGTGGTGAACAACACGAGCATCCGGGACAGCTATCGCGGGTACATCGCCGCGCAGGCCGCCAAGACCGGACAGGCGTGCAGCGACGCGTCGCCGCCTTCCATTTGCGCCTATAGCGAACTGTTGCAGGACATCACGACGGCGAACAGCACGGTGAATCAATACGTCATCCAGAATCCGGGCGGCTACCTGGCGCAATACACGCCGGCAACCATCGCCAGTCTGCTCAATAACGTGTTCGGCAGCGTGACTGCGGGTGCTGCGCCCGCCACCTATGTTGCCAACGGCGTGATCGGCCA
>JBKJSU010000274.1:0-2826 GCA_046594415.1 Casimicrobiaceae bacterium
ATGAAGATCGTTGCGTATCCCACAAATCCATTCGAACGAAGCGATCGCCTCAGGAAGTAGCGATCATGAACTGCAATGGAACCGGTTCCAAGCCGGACCGTCCCTCGCGCAGTTCGAACTTGGAGGATTCCTGAAGTCACCGCCGCTCTCTCTGCAGCCATCGACCAACTGGCACGCACTGCCCCACGACGACGTGCTCCAGTGCATGGGCAGCAGCCATTCCGGACTGCCCGTCGAGGAGGCCGAGCGGCGCCTCGCAAAGTATGGCGCCAACCGGCTGGCGGAGATACCGCCGCGGCCGCGCTGGCTCAAGTTCGTCGACCAGTTCAAGAGCATGCTGATCTTGATTCTGCTGATCACGGCAGGGCTGGCCCTGCTGATCGGCGATGTCAAGGACATGGTCGTCATCCTGCTCGTGGTTGTCTTCAACGCTGTACTCAGTTTTTACCAGGAGCACCGTGCCGAGCAGAGCCTGGCGGCGCTGAAGAAGATGCTGGCCTTGAAGGCGCGGGTGCGGCGCGACGGCCACCTCATCGAGGTCTCTGCCGAGGCTCTGGTACCGGGTGACATCGTGCTGCTTGAGGCGGGTGACAAGGTACCGGCCGACGGCAGACTGATCGAATCGCACAGTGTGGAGATCGACGAATCCACGCTCACCGGTGAATCGCACCCAGTTGCCAAGCATGACGAAGCGGTGATGGGCACTGCCACCCCGCTGGCCGAGCGGATCAACATGGCGCTCATGAACACCGTCGTGACCCGCGGACGTGCCGAAATGCTGGTCACCGCCACCGGTAGCCAAACCGAGATGGGCCGCATCGCGGTCCTGATGCAGGAAGCCCCGCACGCGCCAACGCCGCTGCAGCGCCAGCTAGACCAGTTGGGCAAGCGCCTGGCGCTCATCGCCGGCGTCGTCGTCTGCCTGATCTTTGTGTTGGCGTTGTACCAGGACCAGCCACTGGCACAAGCCGCGTTGTCCGCGATCACCCTGGCCGTGGCGGCCATTCCCGAGGGCCTGCCGGCAGTGGTGACAGTCACGCTTGCAATGGGCATGCGGCGCATGGCCGCACAGCGTGCCGTCGTCAAGCGCCTGTCGGCGGTGGAAACCCTGGGGTGCACGACTGTCATATGTTCCGACAAGACCGGCACCTTGACGTTGAACCAGATGACGGCGCGCGCCTTCCTGCAGGGCGGTCGACATTACGCGGTGAGCGGAGAAGGCTATTCGACCGAAGGCGAAATCCGCTTCGAGGACAGCGCGATCGAAGTCGCCGAAGGCGCCACTACGCCCGACCTTGGCGCCCTGCTGTTGCCGGCAGCGTTGTGCAACGACAGCCGCATCCGCGACGGCAAACTCATCGGCGACCCGACCGAGGGCGCGCTGGCGGCACTAGCGGCCAAGGGCGGTATCGACGCGCAGGCCGCGGCCGGGCACCTGCCGCGCATCGCCGAAATCCCGTTTGATTCGGCCAACAAGTTCATGGTCACTTTTCACCACGAGGGCGAGCGCGTGCGCATGTTCGTCAAAGGGGCTCCCGACGTGTTGCTGGTGCGCTGCGCCGCGGTGGTGGGTGAGGATGGCGAGCAGCCCTTGGAAGCCGCCACGCGCGAGGATCTCGTGCGGGAAATCGACGCGATGGCCTCGCGCGGCCTGCGGGTGTTGGCGATCGCTACGCGCAGCCTGAAGGCAAGCGATTTTGACCCGGCGGGCGAGCTGCTGCCGCATGTGAAGGATCTCGTCCTGCAGGGGCTCGTCGGCATCGTGGATCCGCCGCGCAAGGAGGCGCGCGAGGCGATCGCGCTGTGCAAAGACGCCGGCATAGAGGTCAAGATGATCACCGGCGACCACAAATCCACGGCCGCCGCCATCGCCCGCGAACTCGGCCTCACGGGTGAGGTGCTCGAAGGCCGGGACCTGGACCGGATGAATGACACCGAACTGGCCCGGCGCATCGCGCAGGTGACCGTGTTTGCCCGCGTCGCGCCCGAGCACAAGGTGCGGATCGTGCAGGCGCTCCAGCGTGCCGGCCATGTCGTGGCCATGACCGGCGACGGCGTCAATGATGCGCCGGCGCTGAAGAGCGCCGACATCGGCGTGGCAATGGGCATCGCCGGCACCGAGGTGAGCAAGGAAGCGGGCACCATGGTGCTGACCGACGACAATTTTGCCAGCATCGTGCGGGCGGTGCATGAAGGTCGCACCATCTACGACAACATCGTCAAATTCGTGCGCTTCCAGCTCGCCACCAACATGGGCGCGCTGGGCACCGTGCTCGGCGCCTCGCTGCTGGGCTGGCCGGTTCCGTTTAATCCGATCCAGATCCTGTGGGTGAACATGATCATGGACGGCCCGCCGGCGATGGCGCTCGGCGTCGAGCCTGCACGCGACGGGCTCATGCGCGAGCCGCCGCGCAGCCCGCAGGCGGACATCATGCCCTGGCGGCGCATCGTCAAGTTGGCCGCCTTCGGCTTGACGATGACGGCCGGAACCCTGGCGGTGTACTGGTACGCCATGCGCACGGGGGATATGCCGCGTGCCTTGACGCTGGCCTTCACCACCTTCGTGCTGTTCCAGTTCTTCAACGTCTTCAATGCCCGCGCCGAGACCGGTTCGGCCTTCAATCGGCACTTCTTCGACAACCGCATGCTGTGGCTGGCGCTGACGGCCGTACTCGCGCTGCAGGTGATCGTCGTGCACTGGGCGCCGGCCCAGGCGATTTTCGACACGACTGCTCTCAGCGCCGCCGACTGGGCGTTGGCTGCCGCGGTGTCCTCGTCGGTGCTACTGCTGGAAGAAGCGCGCAAACTCGCGGCACGCCTCATCGC
>JBKJSU010000376.1:0-2771 GCA_046594415.1 Casimicrobiaceae bacterium
GAACGTGCACACGCCGCGATCGATGACGGCGATCTTGCCGGATACCGCCGCGGCGTTGGTGAACGGCGTGCAGCCGTCGGTGGTGGTGGGTCCGGTGGCGTTGGCGTCGTCGAGGGCAACGACGAGGTCGTTGCTGAAGTCGAAGGCCTGGGCGCCGAACGTGGCGGTTCCGGATGGCTTGGTGCCGCTGATCGCCGCGGGGGTGTTGACCTTGGCCAGCGTCACGCCCGAGGACCATAGGAAGACCTGCATCTTTGGGCGCAAGCCATCGGCGGGTGTGGTCATGTTGGCATTGTTGGTGCCCGAAAAATCCTGCGCCTCGGCCAGCAGGTTGTCGCTGGCGAGGCCGCCGCGGCCGAAGTTGCTGGTCTGCGCATTGCCGGATGCTTCGTCGAAGCCGGCATCGTAGTACCAGTCGTGCAGATAGTTGACCATGTAGAAGAGGTTGGTCACCGCAGCCATCACCTGCGTCCGGTTGACGTTGGGCGGCAGGTTGGTGTCGTACACGTAGTCGAAGCTGTTGGCGCCATTGGTGCACGCGTGCATGTCGCCGTTGACCGGCAGCGACACGTTGCATTCATCCTCCGCGGCAGGGCCGTATCCGGTGGGCGTGGCGCTGTCCGAATAGGCTTCGACGTTATTGCCGATCGTCTTCGTCGCGCCCGGCGCGAGCCACGGATCGTTTCTGCTGAACGGCGCACTCTCCAGCGTCACCAGGTTCGGCGGTACCACCGGTCCTTGATAGCCGTCGGGCGTGGCGGTGGGGTGCGGATAGCCGTTGCGCGCATTGGGGCCCGGCCACGGCAGGTTGGCGCCGCCGGCCTCGGCGTAGACGCGATAGGAGAACGCCACTTCGGCGGTCTGGTTGTGGCGGAACAGGAGCCTGCCGTCGGTGGCGCCGACGACGTAGGCATAGTAGTCAGTGCCGCGCGAAGGCACGGCATCGCGCATCTGCACCTCGATGTAGTACGCCGGCAGCAGCGATCCGGCCACGCGGAACCACACGGGCTTGACACGCGCGGCATCGGCCATGACGGCGCCGTCGGCACTGCTGGTGCCTGCCGCCAGCGCGAGACGGGTATAGCCGTCCGCGGTGTCCGTGCGCGTGAACTGCGCGGCCACGGACGTTGCGAAGTTGTAGTCGCGCAGGGCCATGGCCAGCGCGGCAGGAGCGTCGAGCGCATTGGCCGCCGCGGCCTTCTGCCGTGCATCCGCCGCGCCCATCACGAAGCCGCCGATTGCGGCCAGTTCGCCATTGCGATCGAGCAGCACGTTGGCCTGCTCACGGAACACTTCGATGCCGTCGATCCTGCCGCGGAAGCGGACGATGGTGCCGCCGCCGTCGAGGCGCTGCACGTTGTGGATGGGCAGCGCGTCGACTTCCTCCGCGCTGATCCGGTAGAGGTCCGCCAGGTCGCGCAAGTGCGCGCGGGCCGTGCCTTCCGGATCAAGGCCGGATTTGCGGGAAGCCACTCGCGCCTGCGCCTTGAGGCTGTCGCGTGCCGCATCGCCCGACAGGAAGGTGGGCACGCCATGCCGCGGATCCACCTGCGGCGCTGCGGCCGTTGGCGCGGGTGTTGCGACTGCAGCTGCGGACGTGGCAGGCGCGGCGGGGGACTGCGCCAGCGCGTCGATGGGTGGCAGCAATCGCGCGCCGGCGGTACCGGTGAATGACGCGAGGACGCCGGCCATGGCGATTGCCATCACGGACGCCTGCGCACTGCGGAAGTTGCCTGTTTGCATTGGAACCTGCCTGTGGATCGCGAAAGGGGGTGCGGACGCAGGGCGCCGTGGCACGAACAGTGACAATGTTAACGTCCCCACGCCCGGCGGGATGATTTGACACTCGTTTGCATGGCGCTCAGCCGGCCTTGACCGCGGGAAAGCGCACCCGCACCGTCAGGCCGCGCTCGTCCGGGCCATCGTCCAACATTACCGTCGCGCCATGGGCGATGGCGATGCGCTTGACGATCGACAGACCCAACCCGCTGCCGCCGCCATCGGTGGCGCCGCTGGCGCTGGTGCCGCGGTGAAAGCGCGCGAAGACGCTCTCGCGCTCCGCGGCCGGGATACCGGGGCCGGTATCCATCACTGCAAGCACGGCGGCGCCGTTCTCGTCGTCCACCGCCACGTCGACGCGGCCACCGGCGGGCGTATAGCGCAACGCGTTATCGAGCAGGTTGGCCAGCAGCATCGCAAGGCTGGCCGGGTCGCCGCGCACTGCCACCGGTGCGCTGCGGACGCTGCCCATGTCGATACCCTTGTCCTCCGCCAGTGCGGCGCGCGCGACCAGCGCGTCGTGCACGATGGGCGTCAGGTCGACCAGCGTTTCCGGCGCGCCGAGGGCTTCCGGTTCGAAGCGCGCCATCGTCAGCAATTGCTCGACCAGGCGCACGGCGCGATCCACGCCGGACTTGAGTTCAGTGAGCGCCGCGGCGCGCGCGGGCACGTCGGGCGCGCGTTCCGCCAATTCCACCTGCAGGCGCACGGCGGCCAACGGCGTGCGCAATTCGTGCGCGGCATCGGCGGTGAAGCGCCGCTGCGCCGCCAATGCCTCGTCGAGGCGCGCGAGCAGTGCATTGAGGCTGCCGGCGAGCGGTCGCAGCTCGTCCGGCAACGCGGTCTCGGCCAACGGCGCCATGGCATCGGGGCGGCGCTTGGCCACCGCGCGCGACATCGCGTCGAGCGGCCGCAAGCCGCGACCCACCGCATACCAGATCAGCACGCCCAGGAACGGGATCAGCGCGAGCAGGGGCAGCAGCGTGCGCAGC
>JBKJSU010000604.1:0-9326 GCA_046594415.1 Casimicrobiaceae bacterium
GCTTGCGCAATGTGCTTGACCGGCTTGAAGTCGGTGCCCGTGTAGTACTCGGTGATCACGACCATCAGCGCCGTCAGGATGAGACCCACCACCGCCGCGCCGAAGAGACGAATCGGCGTCAACAGCGGATCAACCGATGCGAAGCTGCCCGTCATCCGGTCCGTGATGAACCAGAAGCCGATCGCCGAAATGATGCCGGCAACGGCGAGGCCCTTGTACAGCGCGTTCATGATCTTGCCGCCGGGGCTGGCCTTGACGAAGTAGCAGCCGACGATCGAGGCCAGGATCGAGAAGCCGCCCAGCACCAGCGGATACAGCACCGCGGCATCCGCGACGGTGGGTAGCAGCAGCGCGCCCAGCAGCATCGTGGCCACGATGGTGACTGCGTAAGTTTCGAAGAGGTCGGCCGCCATGCCCGCGCAGTCGCCGACGTTGTCGCCGACGTTGTCCGCGATCACCGCCGGATTGCGCGGATCGTCTTCCGGAATGCCCGCTTCCACCTTGCCGACCAGGTCCGCGCCGACGTCAGCACCCTTGGTGAAGATGCCGCCACCCAGACGCGCGAAGATCGAGATCAGCGAGCCGCCGAACGCGAGACCCACCAGCGGCTGGATGATGTGATGCAGGCTCTCGCCCTTCGGCGCCGGCGCCCACTGCGCCGATCCCGTCAGGAACCAGTAGAAGCCGGCAACGCCCAGCATGCCGAGACCGACGACCAGCATGCCCGTGATGGCGCCGCCGCGAAACGCGACAGCCAGCGCTTCATTGAGGCCGATGCGCGCGGCTTCGGCCGTGCGCACGTTAGCGCGCACCGACACGTTCATGCCGATGTAGCCCGCGAGACCCGACAGGATTGCGCCGACCGCGAAGCCGCCGGCGGTGCGCGCCCCCAGCGCCCACCAGATGACGACGAAGAGGATGGCGCCGACGATGCCGATCGTCATGTACTGACGATTGAGGTACGCCGAGGCGCCGGCCTGGATGGCGGCAGCGATTTCCTGCATCCGCGCATTCCCGGCCGGCTTGGCGAGAATCCATTTGATGGAGAGACCGCCGTAGACGATCGCCGCCACCGCGCACAGCAGCGCGAAAATGAGTCCGTTGGACATGGCTAGTAATGCTCCCTTGTTGTGTGACGCGCGGCATGCGCTGCGATGTTCGGCCCGACCGGCGGCCCGCAGTGCCTCTTCCCCACGCGTGGTGCGCCCGATTGTGTGCTGCAGGGCGCGACCAATCCCCCAAAACGGACCGCCGCCGGCCAACAGGCCCCGACAGGTCATCCGTCAATCCCCGGCCGGGGGTTCCCGGCCGGAACAAACACGCTATTTTGCCAGTTTGCGGGCCAGGAAGTCCAACCGGTCCTGTCCCCAGAGGAGTTCGTCCCCGACGACGTAGGTGGGCGCGCCGAAAACCTGCCGGTCGATGGCGTCCTGCGTCGATGCATCGTAGGCCGCGGCCACATCGGGCGACGCTGCCCGTTCGACGAGCGCCGGACCGTCCTGCCCGAGCGCCGAGGCGAGCTGCGCCAGCGCCACCGGATCGGCGATATCCCGCTCCTCGGCCCAGCGCGCGCGCATGATGGCGCCGGCCAGCGCCAACGCACTGTCGGCGCTGCGCTCCCGCGCGGCCAGGATGAGCAGCGACGCCAGTTCCGGCCCCGAGGCCGCGAATTTCGGCTGGAAGTTGATCGGGATGCCGAGAAAATCGCGCCACCGCGCAAGTTCCTGCAACCGATAGGCCTGCCGCTGCGGCGCGCGCTTGGGCAGCGGCAACCCGCCCGACACCGGGAAGACTCGGGACAGGTCCATCGGCTTGACCACCACGGTGGCGCCATGCTGCCGCGCCAGCGCCACGAAGCGTTCGTGCCCGAGGTAGGCCCACGGCGACAAGGGCGTGAAGAAGTATTCGATGATCCTGGTCATGGCCGATGTCCGGGGAGCGTGGTCAGGGGACGAACGTGGCAGCGATGCGCTTGCCCACCGCAACGTTGCGCAGGCGCACGTACTGGGGCAACCCGTTGCGAAACGGCGGCGGGTCCTCGCCCAGCATCAACGGCCGCAAGTAGGTGCGCGCCTTGGCGGTGATGCCGAAACTGTCGCGCGTGATGAACGAGCGCGGCAACATTTTTTCGACGTTGGCCACCTTGGCCAACGGCGCGACGTCGATCTTCCAGCGATATGGGTGGTCGGACACGCGAACGATCGCCGGCATCACGGCATTGCGCCCCTGCAGCGCCATCTCGACTGCGGCCTTGCCCACCGCATAGGACTGCAGCACATCGGTCTTCGACGCGAGATGGCGCGCCGAGCGCTGCAGGTAGTCGGCCACCGCCCAGTGATACTTGTAGCCCAGTTTGTCACGGGTCAGCGCGGCGATCAGCGGCCCGACACCGCCCAACTGCGCGTGGCCGAACGCATCCTTCGTGCCGGCTTCCGCCATCAGCGCGCCCCGCGCATCGAGCAGGCCTTCGGAGACGCCGATGCAGCAGTAGCCGAAGCGCTTGACCTTGGCGTCGACCGCGGCGAGAAATTTCGCCTCGTCGAAGCGCACTTCGGGAAACAGCAGCACCAAAGGAATGGGCGTGTCCTCGTCATCGGCCATGCCCACGGCGGCGGTGATCCAGCCCGCGTGGCGCCCCATCACTTCGAGGACGAAGATTTTCGTCGACGTGCGGGCCATCGACGCGACGTCGAAGGCCGCCTCGCGCATCGACGTGGCGACGTACTTGGCCACCGAGCCGAAGCCGGGACAGTTGTCGGTGATGGGCAGGTCGTTGTCCACCGTCTTGGGCACGTGCACGGCCAGCAACGGATAGCCCAGCGCGGCGGCGATCTGCGACACCTTGAGACAGGTGTCGGCCGAGTCGTTGCCGCCGTTGTAGAAAAAATAGCCGATGTCGTGCGCGCGGAACACGTCGAGCAGACGCTCGTACTGCGCGCGGTTCTGGTCGAGGCCCTTCAACTTGTAGCGGCATGAGCCGAAGGCGCCACCGGGGGCATAGCGCAACGCGGCGATGGCGCGCGCCGATTCGCGGCTGGTGTCGATCAGGTCTTCGGTCAACGCGCCGATGATGCCATTGCGGCCGGCATACACGCGGCCGATGCGATCACGGTGCTTGCGCGCGGTTTCGATCAAGCCGGCGGCGCTGGCGTTGATGACGGCGGTGACGCCGCCCGATTGCGCATAGAAAGCGTTGCGACGGATCATGGAGACGCTCCTGCGGCGGCGCTTACGACTTCAACGCCGCGAGGCAGGCGTCGCGCACCGCGTCCATGCTGCCCACGCCCGGAACCTTGCGGTACTTGGGGGCCAGGGCATCGCCGGTCGCACCCCAGCGCGAGTAGTACTCCACCAGCGGCTCGGTCTGCCGATGGTAGACGTCGAGCCGGTTCAACACCGTGGCTTCGCTGTCGTCCTGGCGCTGGATGAGGTCTTCGCCGGTGACGTCGTCCTTGCCCGGCGTCTTCGGCGGATTGAACTCGAGGTGATAGGTGCGACCCGATGCCACATGCACGCGCCGGCCGCTCATCCGCTCGACGATCACCGCATCGGGCACTGTGATCTCCAGCACATAGCCGATGCGCACGCTGGCGGTCTTCATCGCCTCGGCCTGCGGAATGGTGCGCGGGAAGCCGTCGAACAGGTACCCGTTGGCGCAATCCGGCTGCTGCAGGCGGTCGCGGACCAGCCCGATGATGATGTCGTCGGACACCAGCGCGCCGCTGTCCATGATCTGCTTCGCCCCGAGGCCCAGCGGCGTGCCTGCCTTGACCGCCGCGCGCAGCATGTCGCCCGTGGAGATCTGCGGGATGCCGTAGGCCTCCTTGATGGCGGTGGCCTGGGTGCCCTTGCCCGCGCCGGGCGGACCGAGAAGGATCAATCGCATAGGGTTGGCGGAAGGCAGAAGTGGTGGAAGACAGTCAGCTGGCGAGGGTACGGCGGGCGCTGGTTCCGGCCACGGAGGAATCCTGAAGCGCCGTCGAATTCTCGCCGCATTCGCGCGTTGGGTCAACGCGCGTCACCACGGCCGGCCGTCCGCAAAGAGCGCACGCACCCGCGCCAGATCCTCCGGCGTATCGATGCCCGGCGCCGGCGTTCCGTGCGTGACCTCCACGACGATCCGGTAGCCATGCCACAGCGCGCGCAACTGCTCCAGCGCCTCGAAGCGCTCGATGGGCGCAACCGGCAGCGTCGGAAAGACACGCAGGAACGACGTGCGATACGCGTAGAGACCGTAGTGGCGATGGATGGGCAGGTCCGCCGGCAACACGTCGCGCGAGGCTGCAAACGCATCGCGCGCCCACGGAATCGGCGCACGGCTGAAATACAGCGCGGCACCCGTGGCATCCAGCACCACCTTCACCACGTTGGGATTGAACGCTTCGGCCGGATCGTCGAGCGGATGGCATGCGGTGGCAATGGCGGCCTCGGGCCGCGCGGCCAGGAGTTCCGCCATCCGCCGCATCAAGACCGGGTCGAGCAATGGCTCGTCGCCCTGCACGTTGACCACGATCTCGTCGGCGGCGAGGCCCAGTTCCAGCGCGGCCTCCGCCAGCCGATCAGTGCCGGTCGGATGATCCGGCCGCGTCATGCACACATCGAGGCCATGCGCGGCCACGGCGGCACGCACACGTTCGTCGTCGGTGGCCACCACCACGCGCGCGGCGCCGCTTTGCAGCGCGCGCTCGGCCACGCGCACGATCATCGGCTTGCCGGCGATGTCGGCCAGCGGCTTGCCCGGCAGGCGCGTGGACGCAAAGCGCGCGGGAATCAGAATCGTGAAGGACACGGCGGCGGGAACGTTGACCACAGGATCAGGCGCCATGGCGTGCAGCCGCGCAGCGGCCGCCGTGAATGGGCGCGCGCGACGCCATCGGCCTATTCGTACTCGGCAGGCGTGAGCTTGCGCGCCTCTTCCTCGAGCATCACAGGAATGCCGTCGCGGACCGGATAGGCAAGCCGCGCCGACTTCGACACAAGTTCCTGGCGCGCGCGGTCATAGGTGAGCGGCCCCTTGGTGACCGGGCACACGAGCATTTCAAGCAACTTCGAATCCACGGATTCTCTCCTCCACCAATGCAACCAGCGCCGGGTCCATCTGCGCGCGCACCGGCAGGTACCAGCAGCGCACGTCCGCGAAGCCCGTGCATTTTACCGCGTCCTTCTGCGTCATCAGGATGGCTGCGGCGCCGGGGAAGGCGATATCCGCCGGTGCGAAGGGATGATGATCCGGCAGCGTGTGCTCGTGCGCGGCGATGCCTTGCGCGCGCAGCATGGCAAAGAACCGCCCGGGATTGCCTGTTCCGCACACCGCATGCACATCGCGCCCGCGCCAATCGGCCACCACGGCCTCTCGCGCCGGGTCGACGAGATTGCGCCACGGCAGCGCCACGTGCTGCATCTGCGTGGCACGGCCATCAGGTGCCGGCGCCTGCGGCGTGCCGGGCGCGACCAGGCGCACCACGGCGTGGGCCTCCTGCATCCGCGCGGGCGGTTCACGCAACGGGCCAGCCGGCAGCGCCAGGCCATTGCCGAGGCCACGGGCATCGTCGACGACCACGATCTCCACCGTGCGCGCCAGGCGGTAATGCTGCAGGCCGTCGTCGGCCAGGATCACATTGCATTCCGGGTGCGCGGCGATCAGGCCCGCGCCCGCAGCGACGCGATCGCGGCCGATCCACACGGGCAGGCCCATCGCGGCAAAGATCAACGGTTCGTCGCCGACCACGCGCGGGTCATCGGTGGCGGCAACGGCTTGCGCCCTGTCGGCGCTGCCACCATAGCCGCGACTGATGATTCCCGGGCGCCACCCGCGCGCGCGCAACGCCTCGGCCAACGCGCAGGTGAGCGGCGTCTTGCCCGCGCCGCCCACGGTGATGTTGCCGACGATCACCACCGGCACCGGCAGGCGCACCGTGCGCAGCACACCGCTGCGATAGAACGCGCGCCGCAAGGCGACAACGAGGCGATAGAGAAGCGAGAGTGGCCACAGCAACGCGGCCAGCAGCGTGACGCGCGGGGCATACCAGGTAGCAATGATCCGGTCGGTGAGGGTCACGCTGATTGACGGCCCATTGGCGGGCAGCGTGGCCCGGCGCCGTCAGGCCGGCCGGGGTACGGCGCGGCGCGACCCGTCGCGCGCGCTGCGCGGCGCGCACCGGATCATTTGGCGGGCGCCTGCGTTGCGAACGTGATGTGCACGAGACCCGCCTGCCGCGCCGCCTCCATCACGTGAATGACCGACTGGTGCGTGGCGTTGGCATCGGCATTGATGATCACCACGGGCTCCTTCGCGTCGCCCGCGTTGCGCTTCAGCATGTCGGCCAGCGCGGTGATCGTCGTGAATGTGAACACCGACTTGTCGATCACGTAGCGGCCCTGCGCGTCGATGCCGACGTTGATCTCCTTCGGCCGCTGCTTGGCCGCATCGGCTTCCGCTTCCGGCAGCGTGATCTGGAGTTCGGCCACGCGCTGGTAGGTCGTGGTCACCATCAGGAAGATCAGGATGACGAGCAGGACGTCGATCAACGGAATGAAGTTGATCTCCGGGTCCTCGCGGACGCGATTGCCGCGCAGGTTCACGGCCGGCGCCCCGTCACTTGCGTTCTCCGTGCGCATAGTCGACGAGCTTGATCGCCTGCTGCTGCATCTCGACCACCAGGCCATCCACCTTCGCGCGGAAGTATCGATAGAAGATCATCGCGGGAATGGCCACGATCAAGCCCATCGCCGTGTTGTAGAGGGCGATCGAGATGCCCTGCGCGAGTTGGATGGGATTGGAGGCGCTGGAACTCTGCGAGCCGAAGATTTCGATCATGCCGATCACCGTGCCGAAGAGGCCCAGCAGCGGCGACATTGCGGCGATGGAGCCCAGCGTGGTCAGGAAGCGCTCGAGGTCGTGGGTGACGACCTGCCCCACTTCCTCGATGGCTTCCTTCATCACCGGCCGCGGTGCCTTCACGTTGACGAGTCCCGCGGCCAGAATGCGCCCAAGAGGACCCTCGGCGGCCGTCTTGGCGATGAGTTCGGGTGTGGCGCCCTGCTGCCGGTACTCGCCCAGCACGCGATCAACGAGTCCGGGGGGCGCCACCACCGATGTGCGCAGCGACCAGAGGCGCTCGAAAATCAGCGCCAGCGCAACGACCGACGCAAGGATGAGTGGCCAGATTGGCCAACCTGCTGCCTGAATGATGGACCACACGTGGGATGACTCCTCAGCGAAAAACCAGCGCAATGTATCGTGCGCATTGTAAACCGGCAAGCCGGTGCCCGCCGTTCAGGCGCGATTCTTCCCGCCGCCATCGGTCAGCGCGGCCGTCACCGCCGCCCCAGCGAGCACGATCATCCAGAACAGGAAGATCCACATCAGGAACACCGGAATTGCCGCGAGCGCGCCATACATCAGTTCGTAGCCGGCGATATTCTCCACATACCACGCGAATCCCGTCTTGACCGCCTCGAAGGCCGCGGTTGCGAGCACGCCGCTGATCAGCGCGTTGAGCCAGGGCACCTTGCGGGCCGGCGTAATCGCGTAGAGGGCGGTGAATCCCGCCGCGGTGAACAGGAAGGGGATGGGCCCCAGGATCGCGTTGATCGTATGGTCCTGCAGAGGCGCCTTGACGACCGTGTGCTGGAGCCCCCACATGATGAACGTGATGGCCGCGCCTACCAGCACCGGACCCGCGGTGAGTCCCGCCACGTACACCAGCACGCGCCGGAAGAGCTTGCGCTTCTGCCGGATGCCCCAGATCACGTTGATCTCGTCCTCCACCATCGCCACCACCAGCGTCGCGGTGATGGCGACGAAGACAATGCCGAGACCCTTCACCGACGCAGCCTGCGTCGCCAGGCCGAGCACGTAGCGATGGACAATCGCGGACGCGCTTTCCGGCAGCATGTAGCGCAGCAGGAACTCCTCGAGCACGCGCAGGAAATCCTGGAACACCGGAAATTGCGCAACAAAGGCGAACGCCACGGTGACGAGCGGGACCAGCCCGAGCAGCGTCGTGAACGCGAGGCTGCCGGCGGCGCGCGCCCACCCGACATTGCTCAGCCGTGCCGCGACACGGCGTACGAAGGTGATGGGGCCGATCAACGTCGCCAATCAGAATGGGCAAGGGGCGCGATTATCGCAGACCCGAGCGGCTGCAGCGCCCGGCGTGAAATCAACGCGTGCGCTTGGTCAGCCACCCGCCGGTGGCGAGGCACACGCCCACCGACCAGAATACCGGCGTCAATCCCACCGTTGCGCCCAGCGCGCCGAAGGCCAGCGGCACCGCCACGGCCATCGAGTTCACCAGCGACATGCGCACGCCGGCCGCCTCGCCCATGCGCCCCGGCGGCGCGTGGCTGTGCAGCAGCGACATCACCATCGGCTGGCTCATGCCGAGGCCCAGACCCAGCGCGAACGACAGCGCCATCAGCGTAGGCGCGGTGGTTGAGAACGGAAACAACAGGTAGACCGTGCCGGCCGTGATCAACGCGATCGTCAGCACCTGATGCTCGGTGAATCGCCGCACGATCCAGCGCATCGAAAACCGGACGATGAACGTGGCGGCGGCGAACGCGGCGAGGATCATGCCGATCTCCGATGCGGACAGCCCGAGGCTGGCGCCATAGATCGGGATCACGATCATGTGCAGGTCCCAGCCCATCGCCAGCAGCACGTTGACGAAGAACACGCGCCGCAGCTTGCGGTGCGTCAGCAGTGTCAGTGCACCGCCCACTGGCTTGTCCGGTCGCGCGGGATGTGGCCCGGGCAACACCAGCCTCCCGGTGCCGAGGATGGCAACCGGCACCAGCGGCACCAGCGCCAGCACGGCAAACGCCAGCGCATAGCTGCCATGATCGATCGTGAAGCCGCTGATCAGCGGTCCCAGGAATCCGGACACCGAATAGCCGAGCGCCAGCAGGCTGAAGTTGTGCGCGCGATCGGTCGGGCCGCCCATCTCGCCGGTGGCATTCTGCACCGCCACCTGGAACAGCATGAACGACACCCCGACGATCGTGGCGCTGGCGAAGAGCGTCGCCAATCCCGGCATCACCGCAGGCAGGACGGCCCCCACGGCGAGTGCAAGCGAACCCACGAGCATCGGCCGGCGCACGCCGATGCGATCGGACAGCCGGCCGGCGGCAACCGCAGTGAACATCGGCAGGAGTGCGTACAGCGCAAGCAGCACGCCGACGACCGCGGACGACGCCCCCAGGTGCAGCGCGTACAGCGAGACCACAACGCGGTTGCCCGCCAGCACCGTATGGTTGGCGACACCCAGCGCGATCAGCGCAATCAGGTTCGGATTGGCGCCGCGCAGCCAGGTCACCGCGGA
>JBKJSU010000105.1:0-2772 GCA_046594415.1 Casimicrobiaceae bacterium
CATGTTGGCTGTTGCTGGTTGCGATGGCCGGTCTCACGTCGGTGGGCGCCATCGCGCAGCCCTATCCGTCGAAACCGATCAAATTGATCGTGCCCTACCCGCCCGGCGGCAACACCGACATCGTCGCGCGCATGTACAGCCAGAAGCTTTCCGAGCGCTTGGGACAACCGGTGGTGATCGACAACCGTGGGGGCGCAGCGGGCGCGATCGGGATGGCGGCGGCGGCGAAATCGGCCAACGACGGCTACACGCTGGTGGTGGGCGACCTGGGTTCGATGGTGATTGCACCGATTGCCAATCCCAGCGCCGGCTACACGCAGAAGGACCTGGCACCGATCGGCCTCGTGTCGTCGGTGTCAATCGTTGTCTCGGCCAATCCCAAGTCACCCGACAACAACTTCGCCGACTTCCTTGCCCGCGCGAAGGCGCAGCCCGGCAAGCTCACTTATGGCACGGGCGGCGTGGGCGGGCCCGGTCACCTGGCGTTCGAAATGCTCCGCTCGATGACCGGCGTCGACATCCTGCACGTGCCATTCAAGGGCGGCGCGCAGGCCATCACCGGCCTGCTCGGTGAACAGGTGGACATCGTCGTCGACGGCACGGCCATCGCGCAGGTGAAGGCGGGGCGCCTGAAGGCGCTCGCCGTGACCGGCCCGCGGCTGCCCGCATTGCCGGATGTTCCCAGCATCGGCGAGACGGTCAACGGCTACGTCTTCACCAACTGGTGGGGCTTCCTTGCACCCGCCGGCTCGCCGCCCGATGCGATCAAGCGCATCAACGATGAGTTGACGGCAATCGCCGCGCTGCCGGAAGTGCGCGACAAGCTGCGCGACCTCGGCCTCGCCGCGCAAAGTAGCACGCCGCCGCAGTTTGGCGAGTTGATCCGCACCGAGACCGAGAAGGTCGCCCGCATCGTCAAGGACGCGGGCATCAAGTTCGAATAGGCGCACACCGGGCAAAGCGCAGTCGCGACGAGGACGCGGTGATCGAGCGCGCCGACTTCGAGCGCAGCTTCGCGCAGATCCGTGTCGGGAATCGACGACATCGCGGCATGACGTAGGGCCGGTACGGGCCTGCCCATTCGACTGCTGTCGGCCTCCAGGAACCGTCTGTCTGCTTCGCCGGCGGCGCACGGCCACCGCGGAACTCGGCGCAACCGCTCCGGGTCAATCTCAGGCAGTTCCGACGATCATCAGCGTCCGTGAACGACCTTCGCCGGCTGCGCTGTACGCATGAATCCAATCCCGCCGGACCGTCGCGCACTTCAACTGACGTGCGTGACGCCTTCTGCTCACTGTGGAGATTTACACTTATGCCGCCAACGCTCGCACGCCGCCCCATCCGCGCTACGATCAATTTCGCAGCCGGTACCGTGGTCATGCTCATCGCGTTGTCGGCCACAGCTGCTGCAGCCGATGTCGGCGCGGGCTACTGGCACACCAACGGTCATCGGATCGAGGACAGCACCAACCAGCCGATCCGCATCGCGGGCGTCAACTGGTTCGGCATGGAAACCAACACGTACGCGCCGCACGGGCTGTGGGCGCGCGGGTACCGCTCGATGCTCGACCAGATCAAGGCGCAGGGCTACAACACGATCCGGCTGCCTTTCAGCAACCAGCTGTTCGACACCGGCAGCACGCCCAACGGCATCGACTTCGCGCAGAACCCCGATCTCGCCGGCCTCACCGGCTTGCAGATCATGGACAAGATCGTTGCGTACGCCGGCCAGATCGGCCTGCGCATCCTGCTCGACCGGCATCGTCCGGATGCCGGCGGCCAATCCGAACTCTGGTACACCGCAAGCTACGACGAAGCGCGCTGGATCCGCGACTGGACGATGCTCGCATCGCGCTACGCCGGCAACACCACGGTGATCGGCGCCGATCTGCACAACGAGCCGCACGGCGCCGCGTGCTGGGGCTGCGGTGACACCGCCCGCGACTGGCGGCTTGCCGCCGAGCGCGCGGGCAACGCGATTCTCGCCGTCAATCCCCATTGGCTGATTGTCGTCGAAGGCGTGGAGAGTTACGCAGGCCAGAACTACTGGTGGGGCGGCAACCTGGCCGGCGCGGGCGCCGCGCCCGTGCGGTTGAATGTCCCCAACCGGTTGGTGTATTCGGGGCACGACTATCCGGCGAGCGTCTACGCCCAGACGTGGTTCTCGGCGCCCGACTATCCGGCCAACCTGCCGGCGCTGTGGGATGCGAAGTGGGGTTACCTGCATCGCACCGGCGTCGCGCCGGTGCTGCTCGGCGAATTCGGGACCAAGCTTGAGACGGCGTCCGACAAGCAATGGCTGACTACGCTTGCCAACTATCTTGGTACCGGGGTGGACGGCATCCACTGGACGTTCTGGTCGTGGAACCCCAACTCCGGCGATACCGGCGGCATCCTCAACGCCGACTGGCAGACCATCGACCAGAACGTCCAGTGAATGCCGTCCACACCGGTGCCGAGATAGTTGGCAAGCGTCGTCAGCCATTGCTTGTCGGACATCGTCTCGAGCTTGGTCCCGAATTCGCCGAGGAGTACCGGTGCCACACCGGTGCGATGCAGGTAGCCCCACTTCGCATCCCACAGCGCGGGCAGGTTGGCCGGATAGTCGGGCGCCGAGAACCACGTCTGGGCGTAGACACTCGCCGGATAGTCGTGCGGCGAATACACCAACCTGTTGGGGACATTCAACCGCACAGGCGCGGCGCCCGCGCCGGCCAGGTTGCCGCCCCACCAGTAGTTCTGGCCTGCGTAACTCTCCACGCCTTCGACGAC
>JBKJSU010000264.1:0-4005 GCA_046594415.1 Casimicrobiaceae bacterium
GGCGCCCCCAATGCGGCGGAACTGCAGCAATTCCTGTTCGTCGGGGCACACACCGGGTACGTCGGCGATTATCGCCGCGGGTACCGGTTGCCCATGGCGATCCTGTGGCATGGGGTCATGCCGCTGGTGACGCGGGTCGTCGGTTTCTTCCCCGGGCGGATGCTGCATCTGGGCGAAGATATCCCGCGCGGTGTTGCCCTGCAGTGGGCGCGGCGCCGCGCGGGGCGCTTCGGCCGCGGCCAGGGTGTGGCGGCCGGCACGCGGGCCGAACGGCTGGTGACGGGCATGGGCGCGCTGGCCGGACCGGCGCTGGTCGTCGCGATCAGCGACGATGCCTTTGCTACCGTGGCGGGCACGCGCCGCCTGCTCGCGCTGTTTCCGCGGCTGTCGCCGACCTTGCTGGGGGTGAGCCCCGATAATGTCGGGCAGGCCCGGATCGGACACTTCGGGTTCTTCCGCCAGGCGTGCGCCGCGCTCTGGCCGAAGGTGCTGGCATATATCCTGCATACGCCTTCCGCCGCGGGCAGTCGGGAAGGCCAGTGCCGCCCACCGGGACGTGGGATGGCCTTCGCCGACGGTCCGCTTTCATAATGCGGGGCGCGATGAAACAAAAGGTGGTGCCGCATTTCAGCGCGATGATCGGCCGCTACGCCGGACTGCATCAGGTCCGCGAGCGGGATCCCGATATCGAGCAGGCGTGGCTCCGGGTGATTCTCACCGGGGCCATGCTGATTTACGCCGGCTATATCGTTGTCACCGATGAAGTTTCGGACGGGCTGCGGCTCGCCATTGGCGCCGGCGCGACGTCGATGACGGCGGGCATCTGGATGCTGTGGCATTTTCGCCACAGTTCCGCGCGCACGCCGGGTATGCGCCTTTTCGGCATCTGCGCCGACCTGATTCCCCTCACCATCGGGCTGTGGGGCGCCGGCGAGTCCGGCGTGCCGCTGGTCGGCCTGTACATCTGGGTCACCGTCGGCAACGGCTTCCGCTTCGGCCCGCGCTATCTGATGGCCGCCTACTGGATATCGCTGTTCTGCTTCACCCTCCTGCTCACCTTTGTTCCGTTCTGGACACTGCACCGATCCATCGGCATCGGCTTCGGCCTCGTGCTGGCCACGATCCCGCTCTATGTGCTGGTGCTGTTGTCGCGCATCACGGCGCAGAAGGATGCGGCGGTGCAGCTGTCGAACGCCAAAAGCCGCTTCGTGGCCAATGTGAGCCACGAATTGCGCACGCCGCTCACCGGCGTATTCGCCGTGTACGACCTGCTGACGCGGCGGCGCCTGGCGCCGGACGAAAAGGAGCTGGTCGGCTCGCTGGGCAGCGCGATCACCACGCTCAAGGCGTCGGTGGACGCGGTGCTGCAGATGAGCAAGCTCGAGGCCGGGGCCGAGCGTGCAGAGTCGCGCCTCTTCAATCTCCGCTTCTTCCTCTGGCAGCTCGACGCGCTGGTGCGCCCACAGGCCGCGGCCAAGCGGCTGGCGTGGTCGCTCGCGCTCGACCCGGATCTTCCCGCAGCGATCGTTGGCGATCCGTCGCATCTGCAGCATGTGCTGGGCAATCTCGTCAACAACGCACTGAAGTTCACGCCGAAGGGCGGCGTGACGCTGCGGGTCGAGCCGTGCGCCGCGGGCGTGCGCTTCGAAGTCATCGATACCGGCATCGGCATCCCGCTTGAAAAGCAGGAAACGCTGTTCGAGCGTTTCGTTCGCGTCGACGAATCGGCCACGCGCCGCTATGGCGGCACCGGACTCGGTACCTCGATCGCCCATGATTTCGTGCTGCTGATGGGGGGCGCGATCGGCGTGCACAGCGCGCCGGGACAGGGCTCGACGTTCTGGGTGGAGTTGCCATGGGCGCCGCCGGCACCAGGGACTGCGCGTCCGGACTGGGACGCCAACTGCCGCTCGGTGCTGGTGGTCGGGCGCAACGAACCTGGGCGTGACGAACTGATGCGCAAGCTGGTCACGCTCGGGCTGACGCCCGTGGCCGCGGAAACCGTGCCGCAGCAGCCACCGCCATTCGACCCCGAACGCTACCTCGCGGCGCTGCTGGTGCTGCCGGTAGCGGAAGCCGCCCTCTATACCGACGAGCTGCTGCGCGATCGCGCGGGACTCATCTGTCCGTGGCTGGTCGTGACCAGCGTCACCACGCCCACGCAGGCGGGCGCGCTGCTGCGTAGCGGCGCCGCCGCGCTGCTGGCGCCGGACCTCGCGCGCGAGGCGCTGCATACGCAGCTGGCCGCGCTGGTGCACCGCCGAACCGTGGTTCCCGACGACGTGCCCGCACCGATCGCCAGTGTCAGTCGTGCGCTCACCATCCTGCTTGCCGACGACAACCGCAGCAATCAGATCCTGCTGGCCCGCATCCTCACTGATGCCGGACATACGGTGACGCTGGCCGAGCGCGGCGACGAGGCCTACGACATGATGGCGCAAGGCGGCTTCGACCTCGCGATCCTCGACCTCAACATGCCGGAGATGTCGGGCCCCGATGTCGTCAAGCTTTATCGCGCCGGCGAGATCGGAACGGGCAATCGCCTGCCGGTGGTCATTCTTTCCGCCGACGCCACGCCGGTCGCGCAACAGGAAAGCCTGGAGGCCGGCGCCAACGATTACCTGACCAAGCCCGTGACCAGCGCCCATCTCATCGCGACCATCGAACGGTTGATGGCCGGCGCGCAGGTGCGGCAGGCAACAAGCGGCGCCGACCAACCCGCGCTGGCCGCCGCACGGATCGAGCCGACCGCCGCAGCACCATCGCCGCCGGTCGCGGCGCCAGCGCCAACCGAGGCGCCTGCGCGCCAGGTGCGCGAGCCCGCATCGCTGGTGCTGGTGGACCCCGAACGCATCGAGGCGTTGCGCCGCATTGCAAATCGCGACAAAAGTTTCCTGCAGCAGTACACCGCAGCCACGTTCGACGATCTCGACGCGGCCGTGGCCGAGCTGGGGCAGGCCGTGGCCGAAGGCAACATGCGCGTGGCTCGCGATGCGCTGCACAAGATCGATGGCACCAGCGCCAGCATCGGTGCCATTGCGCTCGCCGCCAACGCCAAGAGCATGCGCAACTACCTGTCGTCCGCGCCCGATTCGGATGCCGCGGCCGCGTTGGCGGAACTGGCTACGACGACGGCGCTCACCAAGTCCGCCGTGTCGGCGCTGTTGCAGGAAGGCCGGATCTCGAACCGCAATCCGCGCTAGGCGCGCGGTGCCGCGAAACCTCAGGCGGCCGGTTGCGCGCCCGGCGGTTGCTGCAGCAGCCCGTCAATGAAGGCCACGGCTTCCGCCACGGTAGTAGCGCGGAAGCGCTCCATCGGGACGTCGATCTCGAAATGCTCCTCGAAGCGAAAGACGAGGTCGACCGCGTGGAGCGAGTCGATGCCCAGTTCGCTCAAGCGTGCGCTGGGGACGATCTTGGACGGGTCCTGCCCGAGATCTTCGACGAACTGGCGCACCACCGTGAGGATTTCATCGTTGCGGTTCATGGTCATATGCAGTCGTTGGAAACCGCGAGTCTAACGCGAGCCGGCGGCAACGGGTACCGAC
Organism: Casimicrobiaceae bacterium; assembly: GCA_046594415.1. Lineage (GTDB taxonomy): Bacteria > Pseudomonadota > Gammaproteobacteria > Burkholderiales > Casimicrobiaceae > VBCG01. The sequence continues at coordinate 3,549 of JBKJSU010000264.1, forward strand.
TCGAGTTCGGCGAACGTGACCCAACGGCGATCGCGGCTGTCATAAAGCTGGCACGCGCGGGTGATGGCGACGTAGCGACGCCAACTGACCGGTCGCATCGGCACGGCCGCCGGATACGCGGCCTCGAGCGCGCGCTGGGCGGCGGCCAGCCGGTAGCACGGGATTGCGGGATTGACGTGGTGCGCCGTGTGTTCGAGCGCGTGGTGTAGCAGCAGGTCCATGCGCAGCAACAATCGCGTGCCGTGCGTGCCGTCGAGATTCGGCTGCGCGGCGCGCCATTCCACCTCGTCGTCGAACCAGTGCGCGGTCTCGTCGGTATGGTGAAGGTAGAACACGAAGCCCGCCATCCACAGCCAGAGCGCGTACGGTAACGCGACACCGAGGCCGACCAGCAGCCACGGCGATTGCCCGCTCGCATGCGCAGCCCACACCAGCAACGCCACCTGTGCCGCCAGAA
>JBKJSU010000285.1:0-3293 GCA_046594415.1 Casimicrobiaceae bacterium
AGACCGAGTGGCGCAGCGCCCACAGGCGCAGCGGCTCCAGCTCGAGCCCGACGAGGAACAGGAGCAGCACCACGCCCATTTCGGCAAAGTGCATGGTGCCTTCGGTGGCGGGGATGAGTCCAAGGCCCCACGGGCCGATCAGCGCGCCGGCGGCGAGGTAGCCCAGCACCGCGCCCAGCTGCAGGCGGCGAAAGAGCGGCACCACGATCACCGCGGTGGCAAGAAGGATGGCGGTTTGCGCAAGCAGGGTCATGCGGGCATGGCGTGAAGGTGAGGAACGAGGCGAATGTTGCCCGGAATTGGCAGCCGGCACGATTGAACCATGGACTATCCGTCGGCCGCGGTGGTCGGCGCCGCCGGTCGCCGCGCCGATTGCTTCAGCCGGGCCTCGGCCGCGCGGCAGCGCGGCCCGGAAAATTCCTCCGCCAGCGCATCGATGAAGACGCGGGCGCGGGCCGGCATCAGGCGCCGGCCCGGAAACACGGCCCATGCGGTGGCCACCGGCGGGCTCCAGTCAGGCAGCACGGGTACGAGCTCGCCGCTGGTCACGTAGGGTGTTGCGAAGTGGCTGTTCACGATGGCGATGCCGGATCCCAAGCGCGCCAATCGGGTCAGGACTTCCGGTGAATTGACCGTGGCGCGACCGGGCGGCAGGCCGTTCCAGACCTCGGTGCCGCGCGTCAGCGTCCATGCCATCGGATCGCCCGAACGGGTGAGGAGCAGCAACGCGTCGTGTTGCATCAACGCCGCCGGCGTGGCCGGGGTGCCGCGGCGCTTGAGGTAGCTCGGCGCGGCGAAGAGGCCGGTCGCAAAGGCGGCGAGCTTGCGCGCCGCCAGCGAAGCGTCGTCGGGCAGCGCGCCCATCCGGATCGCGACATCGAAGTTCTCGCCGACCAGGTCGACGCGCCGGGGCGACAGGTCGATCTCGAGCGTGATCGCCGGGTAGCGCGCGATGAAACCTGCGAGCAGTTCCGCCAGGATCAGGTTGGCGAAGTCGGCAGGCATCGATACGCGCAGCCGTCCGCTGGGCTCGATCTGCCGGTGTTGCGCCAGTTGCGATGCGGCGGCGACTTCGTCGGCGACCTGGTGCGCGTGTTCGAGGATGCTGCGACCGAAGTCGGTGACGGTGAGCTTGCGCGTCGTGCGCAGCAGCAGCCGTTCGCCCAGCCCGGCTTCAAGCGCGGCCACCCGCCGGGACACCGTGGACTTGGGCAGGTCGAGGCGCTCCGCCGCGGCGGTGAAGCTGCCTTCGTCGACCACGCGGGCAAAGAGCAGCAAGTCATTGGGGGTGATGGTCATGGGTATTTTGGGCGGGGCCTGTAGGCGAGGCTGCAGCCTCGCATGCGCACGACGCTGAAGCCTCGCCTACAGATGTTACGTAGCGGTTCGAGGGGTATTAGGTCCATTCAAGCAACAATGTTATCCAATCCGACGACTTATACACTGCCCAGGCAACAATTATATTCAGGTCATCGACGTTTAACCCTCCCCAAGGAGTGACCATGAACATCCTGCAGATCAATTCCAGCGCCCGTACCGAAGGCTCCCATTCGACCCGGATGGCGTCGGCATTGGTCGAGCGGGTCCGCGCCGGGCATCCGGACGCCACGCTGACGCTGCGCGATCTCGCCCGCACGCCACATCCCGCGCTCGACGAGGCGGCCATGGCGGCGCAGATGACGCCGGCGGACAAGCGCACGCCGGCGCAAGCCGCGCGCGTGGCGCAGGACGACGCGTTGATTGCGGAGATCCAGGCCGCCGATGTCGTGGTGCTGGGCGTGCCGATGTACAACTTCGGCGTGCCGGCGCAACTGAAGAACTGGATCGATGCCATTGCCCGCGCGCAGGTCACGTTCCGCTACACGGCCACGGGTCCGGAAGGGCTGCTGCAGGGCAAGAAGGTGTACATCGCGCTGACGCGCGGCGGCAAGTATCGCGACACGGCCGCCGACACGCAGGTGCCGTACCTCAAGATGGTGCTGGGCTTCCTCGGCATGGCCGATGTGCAGTTCTTCTACGCCGAAGGATTGGCCATGGGACCGGATGCGGAACGCGCGGCGCTTGAAGCCGCGAACGAACAAATCGCGCTGGCGGTAGCGGCATAAGCGGAAGCATTTTTTCGCGCAGGCATGCCGGCCGCGGCGCGAGTGCGGCCCCGTGGCCGGCATTGCGTTTGGAATGCGAGAATGCGCAACAAGCAATCGACAAGGATGAATGTGCCATGACGATGCAGACCCTCAATCATCCAGTCACGGAAAAGGTGACCCATGCGCGCACGGTGGAACGCGTGGTGACGGGACAGGCCACCTCCGACGGCGCCGGCGTGAAGCTCACGCGCGTGCTGACGCAGCCGTTACAACGCCGCCTCGATCCGTTCCTGATGCTCGACGCGTTCGGCACCGACAACCCGCAGGACTACATCGGCGGCTTTCCCGATCACCCGCATCGCGGCTTCGAAACCGTGACCTACATGATCGCCGGGCGCATGCGCCATCGCGACAGCGCGGGCAACGAAGGCCTGCTGCAGAACGGCGGTGTGCAATGGATGACGGCCGGCAGCGGCGTCATCCATTCCGAGTTGCCCGAGCAGGAGGACGGCCGGATGGAAGGCTTCCAGCTTTGGCTGAACCTCGCGGGCAAGGACAAGATGCGCGCGCCGTGGTATCGCGACATCCAGAGTGCCGAGATCCCTGAATTCACGACGCCGGATGGCGTGGTGGTGCGCGTGATCGCCGGTCGCAGCAATGGTGTCGACGGTGCGATGCAGCGGGAGACGACGCAGCCGCTGTACCTCGACATCACGCTGCCCGCGGGTACGACGTTTGCGCAGGCGCTGGCGCCGCAGGACAACGCCTTCGTCTACGTGTTTCGCGGCGAAGTGGGCATCGCCGGCACGCAGGTGCCGGCGCAACGGATGGCTATTCTCGCGAATGACGGCGGCAGCGATGGCGTCGTCGTGCAGGCGGACAGTCCGGCGCGAGTCTTGCTGATTGCCGGGACACCGCTCCACGAACCCATCACGCAGTACGGCCCGTTCGTGCTGAATACCAAGGAAGAAATCATGCAGGCGGTGGCGGATTACCAGGCAGGCAAATTCACGCCCACGACCTAGATTTTACATATCCGCACGCGCGTACCAACGCGCGTCAATGCGGCACGATGAATCGCGTGAGCCGGCGCAGGTCCGGTTCCACGCCCAATCCCGGCGCGCTGGATAGCGTGACCACGCCGTCGATCACGGTCAGCGGAAACACTTCCTCGCGCAGCGGATTGGGATTGGCGTCCACTTCGGC